>CAKUKL010000288.1 GCA_934662925.1 uncultured Oscillospiraceae bacterium
TCTTCACCGGATCGATCTTGATCTCCGTCGTGTCCGGCACCTGTTTTACACATACCAGTATGTTCATTTGCTTCCTCCTTAATGATTTTTGATGATAAATAAATTGTCGAAGCTGTTGTATTCCGCGTTCAACCTCCTATCCGTCGGCCGCCCCGCTGATAGACCGCCGGGCCTGAGGTAATTTCGGATCAATTCCGACTTTTGCCTTTCCGCCTAAATTATTAAGCAAGCAGTGTGCCAACATTCAAAATGGGTCAAAAATCAAACCTCTCCCTCAAAAAAGCCCGGAAAATACGCAGAAATGCTAAGATCATCGCACCTTCCGGCCCCTTTCTCCCAAAGAACGTGTATCAAATTGTAACCCCCGGCTGTGTCACGACACACTTTTTTGCGATACGCCACACCCCGACACAGCGTTTTTGTTCCAAATTTTATGGATCGTGCGGCAAAGTTCCGACCTTTCGGCAAAAGCAAAACGCTCCGGCCCGACACTTCCCGCGAATTTTCTGGTGCTTATCGTGCGCGAAGTGCGACCGGCGCGCGTTTGAACAGAATACGCCGGTGTCTGATACAGATTTTTCGCGGCATGAGACAGTCTGAAAAAGGCACAATGGAAACACATTGACCCACATTTCACAGTATTGCCACAGTTGAGTCAGGGCGAATTTTACCAGCACAAGCGGAAATCCGTCCGCATCTCCGCCTACATGAACCGGCTGTATCTTCAGCTGTCCGAGATCATGGATATGACAAACTCGCAGGTGGTGTGGGGCCTGTTTGATAAAGACGGCGTTCTTCTCAAGCTGTACGGCCAGGAGGAAAATGTTGCCGCCATGCAGAATCTCGGCATCCGGCGAAACACCGTCTGGACGCTGGACACCATCGGGCCCAACGCGGTCACGGTGGGGTTAAAGGAGCAGTCGCTGCTCTACACCATGGGTGAGGAAAACTTCGCGGATATTCTGCATGGCTACGCCGTTTATTTTGCTCCGGCGTCTTTGATCAACGACCTTCCTCCTTATGAACCGGTCCAATGGGGCGGCGTCGCCCTGTTTGTGCCTGTGGAAACCAATCACCCTGACTATGCGCTGACTGTTTCCGCCGCCGCCAATGACCTTATGCTCCATCTGAACATCGGCGGAACGCTCTACGAGATGTATGAGCACGTAAACTGCGCCATGATCATCTTCGACATCAACCAGTACAACAACAAGATCTACACCGCGTACCACAACAAGCTGTTTTTTGACATTATGAACGTTCCGCCGGAGGACATTTTCTTCAAGCCCGCCGACCAGTTTTTTGATCCCTTTCCTTATAACTGGGAGCTTTGGGAGATCATCCGGGAAAAGCGCCGCCTGAGCGAACATCCCATGACGCTGAGCATCCACGGCAAGGAGATCGACTGCATCGTGTCCTCCGAGCCTCACCGGCAGCCGACGCTGAGCACGCAGGATGTGCGCTTCTACATCACAACGCCCAAGAAGGCCTCCGAGGAGATCTCGCGCAAAACCGCAAACAACGCCATTTTGTCCTTCGACACCATCGTGGGGCGCTCCGAACCCATGCAGCAGCTCATCCGCCGCGGAAAAATGATCGCCCAGACCAACTGCAACGTCATGATTCTGGGCGAGAGCGGCGTGGGCAAGGACGTTTTCGCCCAGTCCATCCACAACAGCGGCAGCCACAGAGACAAGCCCTTTATCGCGGTGAACTGCGGCGCGCTGCCCCGGGACCTAATCGCCAGCGAGCTGTTCGGCTACGAGGGCGGCGCGTTCACCGGCGCCAAGCGGCAGGGCAACATCGGCAAATTCGAGCTGGCCAACGGCGGCACCATCTTTCTGGACGAGATCGGCGAGCTCCCGCTGGACCTCCAGCCCGTGCTGCTCCGGGCCGTCGAGTCCAAACGCTTCATGCGGGTGGGCGGAAAGCGCTACATCGACGTGGACGTCAAGATCATCTGCGCCACCAATGTGGATCTCTCCCTGCTCATCCGGCAGAAAAAATTCCGCAGCGACCTTTACTACCGGCTGAGCACGGTCCAGCTCAACATACCGCCTCTGCGGGAGCGGGCAGATGACATCATCCCGCTGGCCGAGCACTTTGTGCGCAGCATCTCCCGGCGCATCGGACGGAACCGGCCCATGCAGATCTCGCCGGAGGCTCAGGAATTTCTCACGACCTATAACTGGCCCGGAAACGTGCGCGAGCTCCAGAACATCATGGAGTGTCTGGTCCAGCTCTACCCCAACGATCCGGTCATCCTGCCGGAGCACATTCAGGAGAACCTCTACATCCCCCGGGCGGCGGAGGTCTACTCCTACGCTCCTCCCCCTGTCCCCCCGATGCCCGCGGCAGACAATCCCCGCAGGAACCTCACCACCGACGAGATCCAGGCAGCGCTGGTGGTCTGCAACAACAACCGCAGCGCTGCGGCGCGGTATCTGGGCATCGCGCGGAAAACGCTCTACCGCAACATGGAGCGGCTGGGCATGGAATGACGATCAACCGTGACTGACTTTGCGCAAAAAGAGAGCCGGCACAAAATGTGAAGTGCCCCCAAAAAGTTAGACAAATAATCTTAATAGAAGTTGTTCAAGCAGCCGAGAGGGCTTGCTGTCTG
>CAKUKL010000289.1 GCA_934662925.1 uncultured Oscillospiraceae bacterium
GGGTGAGGGCGTCCTTATATTTCGCGATGTCCGCCTCCAGCTGGACGGCGAACTGCTCGGTGACGTAAATGACCGCGTAGTCCTCCTTCGCGATGCGGTGGAGGATCTCGTGGGCCCCGTCCGCCGTCTCCGCCGGGAACACGTCCAGCCCCAGGGCCTTGAAGCCCAGCACGCTGTCCTTGTCGCCCAGCACGGCGATCTTATAGCTTGCCATTGCGCTCCCTCCTTATGCGTAGGGGCGGCGCAGCCGCCGGCGAATCACGTCGCCGGAGAGTCCGGCCAGCCGTCCGCTCATGATGGTGCGCACGGCGGTCATCTCCGCCTCCCGGGCGTAGAGATAGCCGATGACCGGCTGCTCGCCGAAGGCCACCCGCCGTCCGCCGCCCAGATACTCCATCACCGCGTCGTCGCACAGGCGCTCGAAATCGGTGAGGGCGCCGGAACCGGGCTCGGCCAGCGCCGCGCCGGCCTCGGCGGCCTGCGCCAGCGGGCCCGCATGGAACACGCCGTCCACGTCCTGTCCGCCCGCGGCGGAAATGGTCTGCACCGACACGGTGCCGCCGGGCAGCAGCACCTGCTCGAGGAAGTCCCTGCCCTTGCCCAGCCGGGAAGCCCGGACGGCGGAGCGCAGGTTTGCCGCGTCGATGAGCAGGGCCACGTAGCCCTGAAGGAATGCGCTGTCCGCCGCCTTCGCAAGGGCGGTCAGCTCCTCGAAATAGGCCCGGTCTAGGATGAAGTCGGCCAGCTGCGGGTCGCCGGTGGAGCCAAGCGTCTCCCGTGCCCGGGAAACGCCCCGGCGCAGGATGTCGCCGCACATGGTCAGCTCCCCCCGCTGGAATTCCTCCAGCATGGCCTTGGGATCGTACCGTCCGCCGGGGAGCAGCATGTGCTCCGCGCCGCCCGGCTCCATGCCCAGCGCGGCGGCCTTCACCAGCACCTTGGCGTTGTGGTAGTCGTACTTGCACCGGAACACCTCGATGACCGGCCGGGCCACGGCGTAGCCGCCCAGATCCCGGAACAGCTCCGCCTGCGCCTCGGTGAGCAGCTGCTCAACCCCGTCGCCGGTGGGCTCGGACAGCTCGCCGTACCCGCACTCGGCCAGCACCTTGGCGGCCTCGTCGGTGTCACGGGCGTCGATCATCCGGTCCATCCGCTCCTCGGTGAGCAGGCGGGTCTCCATGGCGTGGATCCGCGCCGACAGCGTCAGGTAATCCACGTCTCTGATCTTTGACAACGTATTTTCCCCCTTTCCAACAGCATTGTCAGGGGATACTCAGTCAAACAGCACTTTGGCCACTTCAGCGGCCAGCGTGTCCCGCTGGAGCCGGATGAGCGTTCCAAAGGTGCAGTTGACCTCGGTATAGCCGCTGCTGAGGATGAAGCCGCCCTCCATGGGCCGGGTCTCCTCGGAGAGGGTCAGCATGGCGGTGCCGTTCAGGACGGCGGACGCGCCGGTGACCACCTTGTTGAGAATGGCGCCCGCCCGGGTGTCGGTGACCTCGCCGGGCAGCTGGGGGGCCACGGCCTTCGCCAGCTTCTCGTTGGCGGCCATGACCACGGCCTTGCCCACTCTCGCCCGGTCCGCCGGGGAGAAGATGAGCTGCTCCCGGCCGGTGGACGACGCCTGCACCGCCAGATCGGCCAGCAGGGCGATATACTGGTCCTGAGGCAGAGCCAGCAGCTTCTGCTTGGCCGCCTCGAAGGCCTTGTCCAGCACCTCCTGCTTGGCGGCCAGATTGGCCTTGCGGCACTCAAGCTGAGCCACGGAAGCCATGCGCTCCCCCCGCTCGGCGGCGGCCTTTTCACCCCGGGCGAGGATGGCTTCCGCCTCCGCCTTGCCCTGAGCCTCGTACTTGGCGGTGATGTCCGCCGCCTCGGCGTTGGCCTGAGCTAAAATGGCGTCGATCTCCGCCTGAGCGTCGCCGCTGATGCGGCCGATGATCTTATCAATTCCGTTCATATGCTCTGGTACCGCCTTTCCTGTCGTAATGCCGTTCTCAGCCGCTGATGTAGATGATCATCAGCATGGAGGCCAGCAGGGACAGGATGGCGTAGAACTCAACGGTGATGCACAGCACCATGCCCTTGGACCAGTCGTCGGGCTTCTTGGCCAGGATGTTGATGGAACCGGCGGCAACGCGGCCCTGCGCGATGGCGGACAGCAGACCGCCGAGGGCCATGGGCAGGCAGGCGGCGAAGTAACGGAAGCCCTCCACCAGCGTCAGGTCGAAAGCGGAGCCGTCCATGAGGCCCATGCGGAAGATGGCGAAGAACCAGACCACGAGGCCGTACAGGCCCTGAGTGCCGGGGATGACCTGAAGGATCATGACCTTGCCGAACTTGGACGGATCCTCGCAGATGAGGCCGGTGCCCGCCTCACCGGCGATGCCGGTGCCCTTGGCGGAGCCGATGCCGCTCAGCACAGCAGCGAGACCCGCGCCCAGCAGCGCGATGGCCAGTCCGCCGATATTCTCCAAAAACATAATGATTTCCTCCTTATTTTTTTCTGGCGGCCGCGGAGCTTAATCCGCGGTCTCAACATCTACATACTTGGTATTGATATCCAGCGGGCGGAAGGGCTTTCCGCCGTCCTTATAGAACTTGCCGAAGTACTCCAGACAC
>CAKUKL010000290.1 GCA_934662925.1 uncultured Oscillospiraceae bacterium
GGACAGGGCGGCGGACACCACCTGCCGCAGCTCCTCCCGCTCCAGCGCCCGCTGGGGCGTGGGGGCCGGGTCGGCCAGCTGGGCGGCAAGGCCGCTGTCCTCGTCGTCCAGAGAAGGCTCTCCCCGGCGCTTTTTCTCCCGGCGGAGAAAGTCGATGCACACGTTGCCCGTGATGCGGTAGAGCCACGTGGAAAAGGAGCTGCCCCCCTGAAAATTGGGCAGGCCCTGCCACGCCTTGATGAAGGCGTCCTGGGTCATATCGGCGGCGGCCTCGGCGCTGCCCACCATGCGGAGGGCCTGGTGGTACACCGGCTTTTCATACCGCTGCAAAAGCTGGGCAAAGGCGTCCCGGTCGCCGTTCCGTGCCAGTTCGATGAGCTGAGCTTCTTCCATGGGGCGTCCCGCCCCCTTTCTATATAATGTATTGGATCCGGATCACTTCAGAATAATGTATTGGATCCGGATCACTTCAGATCCCGCTTGATGCCCGCCGTCACCCGGTAGACGTCGTCGGCGGTCTGGAGCTGGCAGATCTGCTCCTTCCAGTAGGAGGCGTAGGGCACGCCCTTGAGGTACCATGCGTAGTGGCGGCGCATCTCAAGGCAGGCGATCTTCTCGCCCTTCTGCTCCCGGGCCAGCTCGAACTGCCGCACCGCCGTGTCGCACCGCTGGGCAAGGGGCGGAAGCTCCGGAATGTCCCGGCCCTCCACGGCGGCGGCGCATTGCTGCAAAAGCCACGGGTTGCCGAACACGCCCCGGCCGATCATGGCCATGTCCGCGCCGGTGTAGCGGAGGATGCGCACCGCGTCCCGGGGAGAAAACACGTCGCCGTTGGCGATGACCGGGATGGACACGGCGTTCTTTACCTCCCGGATATAGTCCCAGTTGGCGGCGCCGGAGTACATCTGGGTGCGGGTGCGGCCGTGGACGGCCACGGCGGACACCCCCGCGTCCTCCATGCGCTTGGCGAACTCCACGCAGTTGATGGAGCCTTTGTCCCAGCCCAGCCGGAACTTGACGGTGACGGGCTTGCCCGCCGCGCCGCGGACCACGGCGGCGGCGACGCGGGCGGCCTTGTCCGGGTCCCGCATGAGGGCGGAGCCGTCCCCGTTCTGGGCCACCTTGGGAACGGGGCAGCCCATGTTGATGTCGATGACGTCCGCGCCGGACAGCTCCAAAGCCAGCGCAGCGCCCTTTTCCATGCAGGCCTCGTCGCTGCCGAAGATCTGGACGGCGGCGGGGTGTTCGTCCGCCCCCAGCTTCAGCAGGGTGGCAGTCTTTTTATCGCCGTAGCACAGGGCCTTGGCGCTGACCATCTCGCTGACGGTGTAGCAGCCGGACAGTTCCCGGCACACGGTGCGGAAGGCAAGGTCGGTGACCCCGGCCATGGGGCCGAGGACGATCTTCGTATTCAGTTCTACGGTGCCGATCTTCAAAATACGCGCTCCTTTTTGGTGATTGAAGTATTTTACCACAACAGGCGGCAGGACGCAAGACAGCTTCCGACTATGTTTTTCCAGAAAATGGGCTATACTGATCCGGCAGACAGAGCCGCCCGGGACAAGCCGCCCGGCGCGGCGGTCACAAAGGAGGGAACGCAATGACTGCGAAACAAGAGGCCCGCCGCAGGACGGGCCGGAGGGAGCTGCGTCTCCCGGCGGTGATGAAGCTCAGCGAGTGCGCCATCCGTTTTCTGCTGGCGGCGGTGCTGGCGGGGACGGAGATCTTCGGCGGCCATGCGCTGTTCGGCGTGGCCATGGTGGGGGTGGCGGGGGCCGGATTGGAGGGCTTTTCCACCCTGCTGGGCGCGGCGCTGGGCTACCTGTCCTTCCGGGGCTTTCTGGAGGGGCTGCGCTACATCGCGGCGGCCATGATGATCTTCGCCGTGGGCATGGCGCTGTGCGACTTCAACATTTACCGGCGGCCGTGGTTCATGCCGCTGGTGTCCGCCGCCCTCAACGGGCTGGTGGGCTTCGTCTACCTGTCCGCCGGAGGGTGGGACGGCGAAAAGGCGGTGTATTTCGCCACGGAGGTGGTGATGACCGCCGGGGCGGTGTATTTTTACCGGCTGGCCTTCTCCGTCTGGGCGGAAAACTGCTGGGGCATCAACGTCGTGGCGAGCATGGAGTCGCTCATTTCCGACATCATCAACAACACCGAGGATCCCGATCAGGCGCTCGCCGACCTCGCCCGCAGCTATCAGCGCACCACCATGCGCAAGCACACGAAGGGCGGCTACGCGAACGTGCTCGACGAGCTGTGGATCGTCTGCAAACAGTACAACGCCGACATGGTACTCATGTACGACCAGATCTCCTGCAAGGGCATGGACGGTCTGCGCGGCGTGTTCGAGGAGCAGGCGGCCGCGCGCGGCGTGCACATGCTCTGGGTCGCGCAGGATCTGCTCGATTCGCGCACGATCTCCAAGCGCGACATGCGCCGCCAGGTCAATCTCTACATGCAGACCGTCATGGGCGAGGAGCCCGTGCGGCCCGACCTTGTGGACTTTGACGATGCGCTGACGTGGTAATCCGCTCCATCGAGAACCGCTTCGTTGGGTTCCCGGCGAAATGCAAAGCCCTTTTTAAAGACGCAAACTCCCCGCCTC
>CAKUKL010000291.1 GCA_934662925.1 uncultured Oscillospiraceae bacterium
TCGCCGCCGGCGCCGACGTCAAGGAGATGGCCGAGGCCAATCCCCGCTACGCTCGCGAGTTCTGCGGTCTGGCCATCGAGATCAACAACATTCTGGAGTCCCTGCCCATCCCCACCATCGCTGCTGTGGGCGGCTTCGCCTTCGGCGGCGGCTGCGAGATGACCCTCGCCTGCGACTTCCGCGTGGGCGGTTCCCGCACCACCCTGTCCTTCCCCGAGGTGGGGCTGGGCATCATCCCCGGCGCCAACGGCTGCGCCCGCGCTACCGCTATCGTCGGCCCCGCCAAGGCCAAGCAGCTGGTCATGCTCACCGAGATGATCCCCGGCAAGCAGGCTTATGATCTGGGCCTCCTGAACTGGTTCGTGGAGGGCGACGTTTCCTTGAACGCCGCCGCCGCTGAGGCCAAGAAGGCCGTCAAGGCCGCCAAGATCGACGGCATTGAGGAGAAGGTCGCTGAGGCCAAGGCCGCGCAGAAGGCCGCCGAGGCCGCCGCTGCCAAGGCTGAGTACGACGCCATCTACGGCAAGGCCGTTGAGGTCGCCAAGCAGCTGATGGCCAAGCCCGGCTGCGCGCTGGCTTCCGCCAAGGCCGCCATCAACAAGGCCGCCATCGAGACCGTCGCCGCCGGTAAGGCCGCCGAGACCACCGAGTTCACCCTCCTGTTCGATACCCACGATCAGAAGGAAGGCATGGCCGCGATGATCGAGAAGCGCAGCCCTGTTTTCACCAACAACTGATCGGAGAAGCAGGGCAGAGGTACATTGGGGCCATGCCTTCCGCGAGCGAAAGCGAGCCGCGCCGGGTGGCGCGTCAAATTCGAAGCGGCAGCGAAGAATTTCACAGGCGGAATTCACTTCCGCCGTCGTGAAATAAATCGTGGGGTCCCCGCAAAATCGTGATTTTGCGGGGCGGCATGGCTGCGATGATCGAGAAGCGCAGCCCTGTTTTCACCAATAACTAAGCTGCACATTTCATTACAATATTTTGTAAAGGAGTAATTACTATGGCTATCAAGACTATCGGCGTCCTGGGCGCCGGCCAGATGGGTTCCGGCATCGCTCAGATCGCCGCTTCCAAGGGCTACAAGGTCGTCCTGCGCGACATCAAGCAGGAGTTCTGCGATGGCGCTCTGACCAAGATGCGCACCGGTCTGGAGAAGCGCGTTGCCGCCGGCAAGACCACTCAGGAGGCCGTCGAGGCCACCATGGCCAACATCTCCACCACCGTCGATCTGGCCGGTGTGAAGGACTGCGACATGATCATCGAGGCCGCCCCCGAGATCCTGGACCTGAAGCGCTCCACCTTCAAGGAGCTGGGCGAGATCGTCCGCGAGGACTGCATCCTCTGCACCAACACTTCCTCCATGTCCATCACCGAGATCATGAGCGAGTGCAAGAACCCCGAGCGCTGCGCCGGTATGCACTTCTTCTTCCCCGTCATGGCCATGAAGCTGGTCGAGGTCATCCGCGGCCAGAAGACTGCCGACGCCACCGTCGCCGCTGTCTACGAAGTGGCTGCCGGCATGGGCAAGACCGCTGTTGAGTGCAAGACCGACACCCCGGGCTTCATCGTCAACCGCTGCCTGTTCGCCTTCATGCTGGAGGCTGTCCACTGCTATGAGGAAGGCGTCGCCTCCGTCAAGGACATCGACACCGCCATCAAGCTGGGCCTGAACCACCCCATGGGCCCCTTCGAGATGATGGATATGTCCGGTCTGGACACCTTCCCCCATGTCACCGAGACTCTGGAGTCCCTGCCCGTCACCACCTGGAAGTGCCCCGAGTCCGTCAAGAAGCTGGTCGCCGAGGGCAAGTTCGGCCGCAAGTCCGGCGAGGGCTGGTACAAGTACAACTGAGAACCATGAGTGCGGGTGCGCGTTGAAGCCGGAAATGCGGAGATATCTCCGCGCGCCTGCTATCGTGTTTTCGACTAAGCGGCGGAGCAACTCATTCCTTTTGTGTATTTCACAAGCGTGGGCGTCTGTTTTATAATAAAAATGTGCGCCGCGGTACAGTTTGAGGGCTTTGCCGTGCTGCGGATGATTTACAGGCGGGGCTGTATCTGCCTGTCATCATAGTATCCAATATTTTAGAAGGAAGGACTGTTACTGATGAATGTAAAAGACATCAAGACTATCGCCATGTACGGCGCCGGCACCATCGGCGGCGGCTTTGCAGCCTACTTCGCCCTGAAGGGACTGAATGTCAACGTTTACGTCCGTTCCGAGGCTTCCAAGGAGCGTGCGATCCCCAAGATCCAGGAGCCCATTGATTCTTACGTGAAGTACGGCATCGTGGACGACGGCCAGAAGATCTGGGACAAGATCAAGATCACCACCGATCCCGCCGAGGCCTTTACCGATGTTTACTTCGTGCAGGAGAACGGCGCTGAGAATCTGGAGCAGAAGCACGAGATGGTGGCCGTCATGGAGAAGTACATGCCCGTGGACGGCATCATTGCCTCTTCCTCCTCCGGCACTCCCGTTACCAAGATCGCTTCCGAGGCTCAGCACCCCGAGCGTATCATTGTCGGCCATCCCTTCAACCCCGCTTACCTGCTGCCCCTGATCGAGATCTGCGGCGGCGAGAAGACCTCCCCCGAGG
>CAKUKL010000292.1 GCA_934662925.1 uncultured Oscillospiraceae bacterium
GACCTGCGGACCGGGCTGGGCTGTTTTTATGGTGGAAAGCGGTTGCTTGTTTCGTGTGGCTTCCGTCGGACGGCAATCTGTGCCAGACAGGCCGCGGCTGCGCCGCCGGTTCAAACTGCCCGGCTTTTTCCCGTTTTTCCGGCGAGAACGGGGTGGAGCAGAAGGCTGAGCGCCAGCATGACGGCGGCGATGCTGACCCAGCAGAAGCCCTCCTCATAGAGGGGGAGCTTCCGGCACAGCGTCCCGAGGACGCCGAGAGGGCAGCCGATCTTATCCAGCGCGTAGACGACGCTGACGCAGCCCGTCCCCGCCACCACCATGGGGTAGACAAGGCGGTTATTTGCCCAAAATCGATGGCTCAGACCCAGCAGGATGAGGACGATGGAGACGGGGTAAATGGCGTTGAGTACGGGGATGGAGATGCTGAGGATGGCCGTCAGGCCGAGGTTGCAGATAAGGAAGGCGAAGCCGACGATCAGGAACACCCACTGGCGGTAGCTGAGCCGTTTGAACAGCACGGAGAAATACTGGGAGATGGAGTTGATGAGCCCCACGCAGGTGGTGAGGCAGGCCAGCGTGAAGATGGCGGCCAGCAGCACCGCTCCGGAGCCGCCGAAGAGCTGGTAGACGATGCAGCGCAGGGTCCACGCGCCGTTTTCCTGAATTTCGTACACGCCGGAGCTGCACATGCCCATATAGGACAGCATGAGGTAGACGAGGGCGAGGATGGTCCCGGCGAAGATCCCGGCCAGCAGCGTGTGGCGCATCATGTCCCGTTTTTCCGTCAGGCCGAAGAAGCCCAGCGTGGTGGCGATGACCAGCCCAAAGTTCAGCGCGGCGATGGTGTCCATGGTCTGGTAGCCCTCGGAAAAGCCCTTGAGCAGAGGGGCGCTCTCATAGGCGGGCTGAGCCTGCGCCACGCTGACCTCGCCCCGGAACAGGAAGCTGATGAACAGGAACACCAGCAGGATGAGCAGGCTGGGTGTCAGGATGTGGCCGATGCGGTCCACCAGCTTGCCCGGGTTCAGGCACAGCCACAGCGCCACCAGAAAGAACAGCAGGGAATAGACCAGCATCCAGACCTTTGCGTTCGCCCCGGCGGGGAGATACGGGGCCACCGCCATCTCAAAGGGGACGGAGGCCGCCCGGGGAATGCCGAGGCCGGGGCCGATGGAGAGGTAGATCAGCACGGTAAAGACGATGGAGAAGTGCGGCCCCACCTGCCGGCCCAGCTTGTCCAGCCCGTCGAACCGGGCCACGACGATGACCCCCAGCATCGGGAGCAGCACCGCTGTCGCCAGAAAGCCGGTCATGGCCGGGACGGTGCTGCCGCCCGCGTTCTGCCCCAGAAAAGGGGGGAAGATCAGGTTCCCCGCGCCGAAGAACAGGGAGAAGAGCATAAAGCTCACAAGGACCATATTTTTCTTGCTCAGTTTCATATTTTTTACCCCTTTGTAAAAAATAAAAGACTCGTCTCAAATTTCTTTGAGACGAGTCTTTGTTTCCAAATACCCGCGGTACCACTCAAATTGCGCGGCAATGACGCCGCGCCGCTCTTCAGGCTCCAACAAGCCCTAGGCACTTACGCAGCCTGCGCGGAGGACCCTACTCGCCAATGCTTTGGGGACCTCAGCTCGGAAGGGATGGGATGTTTTGAGGGCTGTCTGCCGGGCTTCCACCAACCCCGGCTCTCTGTGAGACTCACCGTCAGATCCGTCTTCGTCATCGCTTTTCGATTCACTTGTAGGACATACCATAGCACCGGGAGTACGGTTTGTCAAGGGCAAAATGTAAGATTTTTTTCCGTAGTCAATACTCCGCCCTTACTTGCAACATCTGACAGCTCCGCTTTCATACCAATTGGAAAATCTGACACTTCCCGTGCACTGATTCCCGCCGGATAGCCTTTTGCAAACAGATATATTAAACCGCCGACAGCCAGAACTGCAGCCACAACGAGAACAGATATAATTACTTTTTTACGTTCCGTTTCATGATACGATCACCGAAGAAGTCCAGTTGTATGTGCTCATAAAGAACATAATTTTGCCCATAAATGGGTATGCATGCCACATATATTTGCCGAATTCTAATATAATTATGCTGCGTTGTCAACCACATCTGCGGCGATGTGATTTTCGGTTAAAAAATCCCCCCGGCGGGGCGGGCCGCGTCCAGCGTTGTTTTCCGGGCGGGAGTGTCTTGCTTTTTTGCCGCCGGTTTGGTAAAGCTCTGTGAGATTTTCAAAAATCACAAAAGTCCCTGCCGCTTTCGCGGCAGGGACTTTTGGGTGTGAGATCAGGCTTCGCTGTACGCCCGGTAGAGGAAGGTCACGATCTGGGCGCGGGTACAGCTGTTTTCGGGACTGAAAACGTCCGTGCCGGTGCCGTTGGTGACGCCGGTGCTGACCGCCCAGCGGACGGCTTCGGTGTAGTACGACTCCGCCGGAATGTCGGTAAAGCGCATGGCGTAGTTCACCACAGGGCGGCCAAGGCTGCGCCAGAGGAAGGTCACGGCCTGGGCCCGGGTGCACACGGCGTCGGGGCTGAAGCGGCCATCGCCGGTGCCGGAGGTAATGCTCTGCTCCACGGCCCACGCCA
>CAKUKL010000293.1 GCA_934662925.1 uncultured Oscillospiraceae bacterium
GACAAGATGCTGGGCCAGCTGGAGAGTGAAAACGAATTCCTCGCCTACATTGAGGAGGGCTATACCGACGAGCAGATCGCGGCGCTGAAGAAAAAAATTGAGGCCGTCCCCAACGTGAGCAAGGTGACCTTTATCTCCAAGGAGGAGGCCAAGGCCGCCTATCTTCAGGGCCGGGAGGATGACGGGCTGTACGCGTCCCTGCCGGACGAGGTGTTCCGGGACCGGTTCTCCATCCACGTGGCCGACCTGACGCAGTTTTCCCAGACGGTGGCGGCGGTGACAAAGCTGGACGGCGTGGCCAACTACCGGGCGGAGTCGGAGATCGCCGACGGCTTCGTGATGGTGCGCAACGTGGCCTCCGCGCTGGCCACCATTCTGGTGGTCATTCTGGTGGTCATCTCGCTGTTCATCATCGCCAACACCATCAAGCTGGCCACCTTCACCCGCCGGGAGGAGATCGCCATTATGAAGATGTGCGGCGCGACGAACTGGTTCATCCGCTGGCCCTTCATCTTCGAGGGCCTGATCCTCGGCCTTGTGGGTGCGCTGCTGGCGTTTTTCCTCCAGTGGGGCATCTACACGGCGCTCTATAACGCCATCCAGTCCAGCGGTGCGCTGACGCTGTTTGCCATGATCACCTTCAAATCCATCGCGTGGCCGGTGCTGGGCGTGTTCCTGCTGGCCGGCGCGGTCATCGGCGGCTGCGGTTCGGTGCTGGCCATCCGCAAATTCCTGCAGGTCTGAGGAGGACAACGACGTGAAAAAACGCACCCAACGCATCATCGTCATCATTCTGGCTGTTGTGATGCTCCTGTCCGTTCTGCTGCCCGCCATTTCCATGATGTCCGGCGCGGCGGTGACCAAGGACGACATCAACAAGCTCAAGGACCAGATCAGCGCCAACTCCGCCCAGATCAAAGAGGTGGAGAAGAAGCTCAAAGAAGTTCAGGGCAACAAGAACGAAGCCCTTCAGCAGAAAAAGCTGCTGGAGCAGAAGATCGCCCTGCTCAATGCCCAGATCTCGGACACCGAGGCGGTCATTGAGGAGTACGCGGGCCTGATCGAGGAGAAAGAGAGCGAGATCGCCACGTTGGAAGCCAAGGAGGCCGCCCAGTACGACCTGTTCTGCCGTCAGGTACGGGACATGGAGGAGACGGGCAGCGTGTCCTATCTGTCCATCCTGTTCTCCGCGTCCTCCTTTACGGAGCTGCTGGACTACAGCATGATGATCTCCGAGGTCATGGAGTACAACAACGGCGTCATCGACGCGCTGAAGGCCACGCAGGAGGCCCTCAAGACCACCAAGGAGGAGCTGGAATCCGCCAAGGCGGAGCAGGAGAGCCTGAAGGCGGAGCAGGAGGCCAGCAAGTCCGACCTGCTGACCCAGGAGGCCGAGGTGGAAAAGCTCATCAAGGAGATCAAGGAGCTGGAAGCCGACTATCAGTCGGAGCTTGACAAGTACGAGAGCGCCTCCAAGAAGCTGGACGCCCAGCTGGCGGCGGCGGAGAAGAAGTACAAGGAGCAGCTGGCCGCGCTGGAGGCCAAGAACAACGCCAGCAGCGGCGAGTGGTACTGGCCGCTGCCGGGCCGGTACTACATTTCCTCCACCTTTGCCTACCGCAAGCACCCCATCACCGGCAAGTGGAGCCACCACACCGGCAACGACATTCCCGCCCCCGGCGGCACGGAGATCCATGCGGCCAAGGACGGCGTGGTGACCGACGTGGGCAAGAACAGCGTCTACGGCAACTACATCCAGATCTCCCACGGCAACGGCTATTCCACCTTCTACGCCCACATGAAGAGCACCGCCATCGTCAAGGAGGGCGCCACCGTGAAGCGCGGGCAGGTCATCGGCTACGTGGGCACCACGGGCCATTCCACCGGAAACCACCTGCATTTCGAGCTGCGGGTCAACGGCACCCGGGCGGACGCCCTCAAGCTCTATCCCAATCTGAAATTTACCTACTCTTATTAAATGTGACGGCGGGGCGCGGGAGATTTCCCGCGTCCCGCGTTTTTTCAGGCAACTTTTGAAAACCTGTGCTATACTCTGTAGCATATCCTTTGGAAAGGAAGCGTGCAATGATGGAAGAACATGACCGGGAGCTGACGGCTCCTGTGAAAGCGAAGCGGAAGGGCGGCGGAACGTGGTGGAAGGTGCTGCTGGCGGTGGTGCTGACGCTGGCGGTGTCTGTCGGCGCGGTGTGCCTGCTGCTGGGCCGGGACGGCCTTGCGTTGATGCAGGGGTATTTTCTGGCGAAGTTCGCCTTTGTGGAGACGGACGCCGACGTGAAGGGGGCCACGGATCAGGCGCTGGACGCGCTGGTCAGCGGCCTTGGCGACCGCTGGTCCTACTACCGGGACGAGGAGGGCTACAAGGCCATTCAGGAGCGCCGGGCCAACAACTATGTGGGCGTGGGCGTCACTGTCACCTATGACCGGGAGGAGGGCCTGTATGTGCGGGACGTGACAGCGGGCGGCCCGGCGGAGGCGGCGGGCGTCGTGGCCGGGGACATCATCATCGCGGCGGACGGCCAGTCTATCGCCGGGGACGCCCGGTACGACGGCTCCGACCTCATCCGGGGCGAAG
>CAKUKL010000294.1 GCA_934662925.1 uncultured Oscillospiraceae bacterium
CCACTACCTTCGGCAACCACGAGTACGACTACCGGGCGGAGGGCTTTGCGTCCATGCTGAACGCCGCGGCGGACAGCGGCGATAAGGTGCCCGCCATCGTGGAGGCCAACTATCTGCCCCCCGCCGAGGGCGAGGAGGGCTATGACGAGACGGCGCAGGCCGTGTGGGACGCCTTCGCCAACTACGGCGTGGCGGACTATATCCTGCTGGAGCGGGGCGGCGTGTGGTACGCCATTTTGGGCGTCATGGGCGTGGACTCCGATGAGTGCGCTCCCATGTCCGGCATGATCCTCCACGATCACGTCAAGACCACCCAGCGGGTGGTGGACGCGGCGGTGGCCGACTGCGTGGAGCGGAACGGCGTGGAGCCGGTGGTCATCTGCCTGTCCCACGCGGGCACCGACGGCAAGGGCAAGGGCGAGGACTACGAGCTCGCCAAAAAGGTGAAGGGCATCGACGTCATCGTCTCCGGCCACACCCACTCCACCCTCACTGAGCCCATCATGGTCAACGGCACCTATATCGTGTCCTGCGGCGAGTACTCCAAGAATCTGGGGGTGCTCAACCTGAACCGCCGGGACGACGGCGTGATGGAGCTGCTCAGCTACGAGCTGATCCCCATTGACGACACCATTACCGGAGACGCCGCCATCGCCCGCTGGATCGAAAGCGCCAAGGGCGAGGTGGAGAAGAGCTACCTCTCCAAATTCAACATGAAATTCGATCAGGTGCTGGTCCGCAACAGCTATGATTTCGACACGGTGGAAGAGGTGTACGCCAGCCACCACGAGTCCGATCTGGGCGACCTGTTCTCCGACGCCTACAAGTGGGCGGCGGAGCAGGCCACGGGGGAGCCGGTGGACATGGCCCTCACCGCCTCCGGCGTCATCCGGGAGTCCATCCCCGTGGGGGACGTCACCGTGTCCGACGTGTTCAACGCCGCGTCGCTGGGCATCGGCGCGGACAAGGTGCCGGGCTACCCGCTGGTGGCGGTATACCTCACCGGAAAGGACTTAAAGACCGCCATGGAGATCGACGCGTCCGTGTCCGACCTCATGGGCGCCGCCCGGCTGTACTGCTCCGGCGTGGGGTATGAGTACAACACCAGCCGGATGATCTTCAACAAGGTCACCCGGAGCTGGCTGGTGCGCACTCAGGCCGACGGCACCAAAACCACGGAGAAGATCGACGACAGCAAGCTCTACCGGGTGGTGACGGGGCTGTACTGCGGGCAGATGCTGGGGGCGGTGGAAAGCTCATCCTTCGGCCTGCTGTCCATCACGGCCCGGGACGCCGACGGCAGCGCCATCGACATGGACCGGCTGGAGGACTACATCGTCCACGACAAGAACGGGAACGAGGTCAAGGAGTGGCACGCCATCGCCACCAATCTCCAGTCCATGGGCGGCGAGATGGACGAGTATTACAGCCGGCCCGACGGCCGGAAGCTGGTGTACGCCAGCCTGAATCCGGTGGAGATGCTGAAAAGCCCCAACAAGTTCACGCTCATCGCCGGGGCGGTGATCGTTCTGCTCATCGCCGTCATTGTGCTGGTGGTGCGGAAGATCGTCCGCCGGAGACGGGGCGGCGGCGGTCATGGCGGCTCCGCCAAGGGATACACGCCGTATCACGGAAAGAGAAAGTGAGCGTATGAATAAAGAGGAGACATATCGGTACCTGACGGAGCACGGCGTGGCTTACGAGATCACGGAGCACGCGGCGGTGTTTAACATGGAGGAGCTGGATTCGGTACAGCTTCCCTACCCGGAGTGGGACGCGAAAAACCTGTTCGTCCGGGACGATAAAAAGCGTAATTATTACCTCATCACCGTCAAGGGAGACAAGCGGGTAGACCTCAAGGAGTTCCGGAAACAGCATGGCCTGCGGAATTTGTCCTTTGCCTCGGCGGAGGATCTGATGGAATATACGGGGCTGATCCCCGGCTCCGTTACGCCGCTGGGGCTGCTGAACGACCCGGAGCACCGGGTGCGGTTCTATCTGGACGGGGCCTTTGCCGGGAACCGCATCGGCGTTCACCCTAACGACAACACCGCCACGGTGTGGATGCAGACGGACGATCTGGTAAGGCTCGTCCGGGAAAACGGAAATGAAATGGAATTTGTTGAGCTGTAACGGATAAAAGGAACCCCCGCCCCGCGGCATCGCCGCGGGGCGGGGGTTTGTTTGTGTTAAATTTTGTGCCCTTACTCCTCCGCCATGGCCTTCGCGGCGGCGATGGCCTTCTCCTGCGCCGCGGGAGGACAATCCTCATAGCGGACGAAGTGGAAGGTAAAGGTGCCGCGGGACTGGGTCATAGCCCGCAGGTCGATGGAATAGGTGGTCATTTCGGCCATGGGGACCTCGGCGGCGATGACCTGAGTGCCGTCACCCTGAGGCTCCATGCCCATGACGCGGCCCCGGCGCTTGTTCAGGTCGCCGATGACGTCGCCCATGTAGTTGTCGGGGACGGTGACCTTCAGCTCGCCCACCGGCTCCAGCAGGACGGGGTTGGCCTCGGGCAGGGCGGCCTTATAGGCCAGCTGGGCGGCAGTCTTGAAGGCGATCTCGGAGGAGTCCACGG
>CAKUKL010000295.1 GCA_934662925.1 uncultured Oscillospiraceae bacterium
ATGCACAAACACCGTCCACAATGAAGCCAGACTGCTTACAACATGCATGCAGACATTACATAGGACGGTGTTTTTCATGAACAAATTCTCTTCCCGGCGGCTGCGGCTCTGGGAGTGCGCCATGCTCTTCGCCTTCTCCCTCACCCTCGTCACCGGCGTCTGGGCCGCCGGGAGCCAGAGCGCGCTGGCGGACAAGGTGGTGCGGCTCCACGTCATCGCCAACTCGGACAGCGACGCGGATCAGGCCCTCAAGCTCCGGGTGCGGGACGCGGTGCTGGCCGCGGCGGGGGACTGTCTGGACGGCGTCACCGACCGGCGGGCCGCCGAAAACATTCTGGCCGGGAAATTGCAGACGCTGGCCGACGCCGGGGCGGCGGAGGTGGCCGCGCAGGGGTTCGATTACCCCGTTTCCGTCAGTCTGGAGGACTGCTGGTTCCCCACTAAGGAGTACGACGGCTTCGCCCTGCCCGCCGGGACGTACCGGGCGGTGCGGGTGGTCATCGGCGCGGGGGCCGGGCGAAACTGGTGGTGCGTGGTGTTCCCGCCGCTGTGCCTCGGCTCGGTGAGCGAGCGGGCGGAGGACGCCGCCGCCACGGCCGGGCTGAACGGAGAGGAAATTTCCCTCATCACCGGCGAGGACGAGGGCTACGTGGTGAAATTCAAGATCGTGGAGTGGTGGAACAGCCTGTTCCACCGGAAAAAATGATGCTCCCGACCTCAGAAAGGGCCGCCCGCAGGCGGCCCTTTTCGTTTTTACCGTATCACGCACACGCCGGAGCAGTGGCTGAGCTTGTGGAACTCCAGCCCGGGGACAGTTTTGGCCAGCTCCTCCGCCACGATGTAGATCTCGTCCTCATCCCAGTCGCCGCCGCTGGCCGCCCGGCAGGCCGCCAGCTCCGCCGCCGTTTCAAAGGCCACGTCTCCCAGCAGAATTTCCCCGCCGGGATTCAGGTGATCCTTCATCAGGCGGATAAAGTCCGCCTTTTCCCCGTCCGTCAGGTGGTGGATGGCGTAGGTGCAGAGGATGGCGTCAAATTTCTCCCCCGCAAGCTCCGGGGGCAGACCCTTTGTGAAATCATATTGCAGCAGCCGGGCCGACGGCATTTTCTCCCCCGCGATGCGGAGCATCTCCGCCGAAAAGTCCACGCCGGTGACGGTCAGGCCGTCGTCATACAGCTTCTTCAGCAGCATCCCCGTGCCGAAGCCGAGGTCCAGCACCGTTTTCGCGTCCAGCGCCCGCACCCGGCCATAGATCGTGCCCAGCACCGCCCTGTAGCCCGCGAAGGGGTAGGAATCGCTCTCCTCGCTGAGCTGGACACTTTTGTCGTAGCCATCGGCCCACAGGTCGAAGCCCTTGTTGTCAAGCATAGATGTATCCTCCGTCATTCAAAGCTGCACCCAGCATATCACAAAGCGGCGGAAATTGCAAAAAATCGGCGGGCATACGCCCGCCGATTTGGGGTTTTCTATTACGCCAGCGACCGATCCAGCTTGGCCGCGTGAAGGGCCCCGCGGATGGCCACGCACAGGATGGGGGCGAAGATCACCGCCAGCACGCCGTTGGTAATGGTGGCGGGCAGCTTGGCCACCACCACCGCCCAGCACTGGGCCGCCGTGGTGTAGCCCTCGATGAACATCCCGTTGTAGAAGTAGTTCTTGATGGAGTAGGCGATAAGGTAGCCCACCGCGGCGCAGGCGGTAGAGACCACCAGACCGGGGTAAAAATCCTTCTCTTTCTTCAGCAGGCGGACGAACACATAGTGGAACACCAGACCGGCCACCAGACCGTACATCCCCTTGGTGAGGAAGGTAATGGGCGCTTCGGCCACATAGTTGGGGTTGGTCAGGTCATAGAGGGCGGAGCCCAGACCGGCGGAAAGGAAGCCCCACCACGGGCCGGTGAGCAGGCCGGACAGTGAGCACAGAATATTGGCCAGCGTAAAAGCGGTGACGCCGCCCACAGCCACCGGCATGGTGATGCGCAGCTTATTGCTTACAAAGACCAGCGCCAGCATCAGCGCGGCGGTGATCATCCGGAGCAGCGCCCCGTGGCTGTCAGGCTTCCGGTTTTCCACATTCTCAAATTCTTTCACATTCATGGTGATCTCTCCTTTGGCCGTCCCTTGACGGCCCCTTGATTTGATGCTATTATACTCACATCTGACATCATTGCTATATCCAGTTTACGTATTTTTTATGTGGTCAGTTGAGGTGACAGCCATGCGGCTCGGCACATTTTCCATGCCGGAATTCTCCGGAGACCTGCCCCTTTACGAGCAGCTCTACCGCCATATCTCCACCGCCGTCCAGTCCGGGCAGATCCCGCCGGGGGCAAAGCTGCCGTCCAAGCGGCAGCTTTGCGCCACGCTGGGGGTGAGCATGAGCACGGTGGAGACGGCCTACGCCCTCCTGTCGGCGGAGGGTTACGTCATTTCCAAACCCCGGAGCGGCTACGTGGCCGCCCGCATCGCCCCGCTGGCCCCGCCCGCCCCGGCGGCGGGACCTGTTCCGGCGGCGGAGCCGGAGACCGCCCCCCGGTGGGAGTACAGCTTTTCCACCGGCGCGGTGGATACG
>CAKUKL010000296.1 GCA_934662925.1 uncultured Oscillospiraceae bacterium
CTCAACACCGTCTGCACCCACATCGTGGACATCGACTACAACAAGATCAAGATGTACGTGGGCAACTATGACTTCTGGTACGAGTCCTCCCAGCTGGTGCAGAACCTCATCAAGCAGCAGAACAAGCGCAACGAGGACAAGATTCGGGAGCTGCAGGAGTTCATCTCCCGGTTCTCCGCCAACAAGTCCAAGTCCAAGCAGGCTACCAGCCGCCGCAAGCTGCTGGACAAGCTCACCGTGGAGGAGCTGCCCGCCTCCTCCCGCCGCTACCCTTGGGTGGGCTTCACCCCCGACCGGGAGGTGGGCAAGGACATCCTGTTCGTCACCGACGTGTCCAAGACGGTGGACGGCGTGAAGCTGCTGGACAGGGTGAGCTTCATCGTGGGCCACGGCGACAAGATCGCCTTCGTGGGCGAAAATGAGAACGCCCACACCGCCCTGTTCAAGATCCTCACCGGCGAGTGGGAGCCGGACGAGGGTTCCGTCAAGTGGGGCCAGACCGCCACCTTCTCCTATTTCCCCAAGGATAATTCCCCCTACTTCAACGGCTGCGACCTGTCCATTCTGGACTGGATCCGCCAGTTCTCCGAGGATCAGCACGAGAGCTACCTCCGGGGCTTCCTCGGGCGGATGCTGTTCTCCGGCGACGATATCTTCAAGCCCGTCAAGGTGCTGTCCGGCGGCGAGAAGGTCCGCTGCATGCTGTCCCGGATGATGCTGTCCGGCGCCAACGTCCTGCTGCTGGACCAGCCCACCAACCATCTGGATCTGGAGTCCATCGCCGCGCTGAACAACGGCCTTGAGTCCGTCAAGTGCAACGTGCTGGTGTCCTCCCACGACCACCAGCTGGTGCAGACAGTGGCCAACCGTATTTTCGACTTCACCGCCGACGGCAAGCTCATCGACAAGCGCATGAGCTACGAGGACTATCTGGAGAGCCAGATCCACCATGAATGATCCGGCAAAGCTGCTGCTCATCTGGCTGGGCACGGTGAGCCTGTTTGCCTTTATCCTGTTCGCGCAGGACAAGCTCAAGGCAAAGCGGGGCAGCTGGCGCATCCCGGAGGCCGCTCTCTGGGCCGCCGCCATTCTGGGCGGCGGCGTGGGGGCCACGCTGGGGATGAAGCTGTTCCACCACAAGACGAAAAAGGGATTTTTCCACATCGGCCTGCCCCTGCTGGCGCTTTTGCAGCTGGGGCTGCTGGCGTGGGTCATCGTCCGTCAGGGCGGGCTTTAAGGCGAGGTGTTTTTCATGTTCCGCGAAATGCGCAGAAGCAGGCAGGCCATGTCCGAACAGGAGTGCCTTGACCTTCTGAAGAAGCAGCCCCGGGGCGTGCTGTCCGTCCTCGGTGACGACGGCTACCCCTACGGCATTCCCATGGACCACTGGTACCGCGAGGAGGACGGGAAGCTCTACTTCCACGGCTCCAAGGTCGGGCACAAGGCAGACGCTCTCCGGGCCTGCGATAAAGTCTCCTACTGCGTCCATGACGAGGGCTACCGGAACGAGGGCGAGTGGATCCTGAACTTCCGCAGCGTGGTGGTGTTCGGCCGCGTCCGCTTCGTGGAGGACGAGGAGCAGACCCGGCGCGTCTGCGAGAACCTCTGCCGGAAGTTCACCGACGACCGGGGCTATTTTGAACAGGAATTTGCCGCCGCGGGCCGGACGGTGCTCTGCTTCGAGCTGACGCCGGAGCATATCACCGGCAAGCGGGTCCGCGAGTCCTGATATTTTTGTTGTCTCCGCGGCATGGCCAAACCCGGCCCCGCCGCGGGTCATATATCTTACACAGCACTCCCGCGGGACAACCCCGGGGAGACGATTTGAGGTCGCGCCGGAGGAAAACGGCGTTCCGGCTCTGGATGTGCCGATGGGGACCTTGAATCAGGCACAGAACAGAAAGGAACGATCCTATGGAAATCAACGGCACGACGGTATCTGATACCTACTACTACAAGGACCTCGGCCTGTCCGAGGCCACCATGAAGGCCCTCGAAAAGAAGGGCTTCACGCAGGCCACCGCTATTCAGGGCGGCGCCATCCCCTACTTCATGGACTGGAAGGACGTGGTGGCCAAGGCCCCCACCGGCACCGGCAAGACCTACGCCTTCGGCATCCCCATGGTGGAGCACATCGACCCGGAATCCGACAAGGTGCAGGCCCTCATCCTCGCCCCCACCCGGGAGCTGGCCATCCAGATTCGGGACGAGCTGCGGGACCTGTGCGCCTTCCGGGAGGGCGTCCGGGTGGTGTGCCTGTACGGCGGCCAGCCCATCGACAAGCAGATCACCCAGCTCAAGAACCGCCCCCAGCGGGTGGTGGCCACCCCGGGCCGCCTGATGGACCACATGAAGCGCCGCACCGTCAAGCTGGACGACGTCCAGACCGTGGTGCTGGACGAGGCGGACCGGATGCTGGACATGGGCTTTATTCAGGACGTGACCCGTATTCTGGACAAGATGCCCCACCGCCGGAATCTGGGCCTGTTCTCCGCCACCATCAGCCGGGAGGTCATGGACATCTCCTGGGTCTACCAGCGCGACCCGGCGG
>CAKUKL010000297.1 GCA_934662925.1 uncultured Oscillospiraceae bacterium
AGCTCGAAGCACGCCGTATCCGACTGGATGGACATCGAGAAGGAGCGCGGCATCTCCGTTACCTCCTCGGTGCTGCAGTTCGAGCATGATGGCTGCTGTGTCAACATCCTTGATACCCCCGGTCACCAGGACTTTTCCGAGGACACCTACCGCACCCTCATGGCCGCCGACTCCGCCGTCATGGTCATCGACGCCGCCAAGGGCGTGGAAGCCCAGACCCGGAAGCTCTTCAAGGTCTGCGCCATGCGGGACATTCCCATCTTCACCTTCATCAACAAGATGGACCGGGAGGCCCGGGACCCCTTCGAGCTGTGTCAGGAGCTGGAGAAGGAGCTGGGCATCGACACCTACGCCGTCAACTGGCCCATCGGCTGCGGCAAGGAGTTTCAGGGCGTGTACGACCGAGCCCGGAAGAAGATCATCCACTTCACCTCCAACACCAACGCCCGGGCCGCCACCTCCACCGAGGTAGACCTGTCCGACCCCGCGCTGGCCGATCTCATCGGGCAGGCCAAGCGGGACCAGCTCAGTGACGAGATCGAGCTGCTGGACGGCGCCTCCTGCGAGTTCGACATGGACCGGGTGCGCCACGGCAAGCTCTCCCCGGTGTTCTTCGGCTCCGCCCTGACCAACTTCGGCGTGGAACCCTTTCTGGAGGACTTTCTCCGCATGACCACCCCGCCCCTGCCCCGGATGGCCGGGGAACAGGTCATCGACTCCTTTGCCGACGATTTCTCCGCCTTCGTGTTCAAAATTCAGGCCAACATGAACAAGGCCCACCGGGACCGCATCGCCTTCATGCGGGTGGTGTCCGGCCGGTTCGACGCGGATAAGGAGGTCTACCACGTGCAGGGGGGCAAGAAGCTCCGCCTGTCCCGGCCCCAGCAGCTCATGGCCGCCGAGCGCGAGATCATCGAGGAGGCCTACGCCGGCGACATCATCGGCGTGTTCGACCCCGGCATCTTCTCCATCGGCGACACCCTGTGCGCCCCGGGGAAGAAGTTCCGGTTCGACCCCATCCCCACCTTCGCGCCGGAGCATTTCCGCCGGGTCCGCCCCCTCGACACCATGAAGCGCAAGCAGTTCCTCAAGGGCATGGAGCAGATCGCCCAGGAGGGCGCCATCCAGATCTTCAAGACCCCCTATTCCGGCATGGAGGAGGTCATCGTGGGTGTGGTGGGCACCCTTCAGTTCGACGTGCTGGACTACCGCCTGAAAAACGAGTACGGCGTAGACCTCTATGAGGAGGGCCTGCCCTACCAGTATCTCCGCTGGATCGAGCACGACGGGGAGGAGCCTCTCCGGGCCGACGAGCTCACCCTGCCCAACGACGCCATGCTGGTGGAGGACTACAAGGGCAATCAGCTTCTGCTGTTCGCCTCCCTGTGGTCCATCAACTGGACGGCGGACCGCAACAAGCAGCTCACCCTGCTGGAGTTCGGCGGGGCGAAGTTCTGATTTTCCCTGACAAAGAGGTCTGAAACGCCTTTCCCCCCGCAGCACCAGAGAACATTGGACGGCATTTTGCGGCTGGAACGCAGTTTTCGCCCCAGCAAAGAGGTAAATCCATTTTATAAAGCATTACCCATACGCAGCCGGAGAGCCGCGGGCTATTCAAGCCCGCGGCCCTCCTTTTTTCTGGACAGCGCCCGCCATTTCATGCTATGATGGAGCTATGAAAGGGGGGGTCACGCCGTGTATAACGCCATCCGCCGCCCGAAAAAGCCCCAACGGGGCCGCACGCTCACCGTCCCCGCTCTGATCTGCGCCGTGCTCATCCTGCCGGTGCTGGCCCTGAGCATCTGGGCCGCACGCTATCAGTTCCAGTACCACGCCTTTCTCAACGATCTGGCGGACAGCACCACCCTCGCCCGCCATTCCGGCAATTACTCCGTCCGGGTGGACGGCGAAGCCGCCGCGCTGGATGAGTCCGCCCTCTCCCGGCTGTTCGCCGCCATTGCCGACGCGGGCAGCGGTCGACTGGGCGACCCGCCGGATACCGAGCCGAAGATCACCGTAGACTACGGCTCCGCCCGGCTGGACATCTGGATCGTCCCGCTGGACAACCCCTCCAACGAGTGGACGGAGGGCCCCTTCTTCCGCTACACCGACCGGAACGGGAAAACCTACTGCTACGACACCGACCAGCTCCGGCCGGACAAATTCCTGAAGATGTTTTCCTGATATTCCCGGAAATTGTGCAACTATTCGCGCAAAAACCGCGTTTTTTTCGCGTTTTTCACGCGAAAATCCGTAGAAATTCTCCGCCGAGCTTCCACAAATCCCGCGTAAAATGTGCATCTCATACGGAGTTTCGTACAACGCACCCAAACACAAAAATTGTTCCGCAAATGCCGAAGCAAAAACTCGCCCCATCCGCGGACGGGGCGATCATGTTGAAACACTTTGCAGAGGTTTTCCGGAAAAGGCCTCGCCTTTTCTGACAAGCAAAAAACAGGCCCCGTCCATTGAACCGCACCCCATTTGTTAGACAAGTATGGTAAAATACTTGTACTAAGAAATGGGGTGCTTTATTATGCCAA
>CAKUKL010000298.1 GCA_934662925.1 uncultured Oscillospiraceae bacterium
GGACGATATGCTCGTGGGTGGAGTCGTTCCAGTGGGCGTCATGGGCGGCGGCGATCTGGTCCGCGGTGATCTTCCCGTCGTCGGAGGGCAGGGGGAGGACCTTGTGGCCGGTGGACTCGATGGCGCCGGTCTCGTGGCAGTTGATGTGGCCTGGGGCGGAGCACAGCGCCCCCTGATAGGGCCGCAGGGCGGCGGCGATGACGGTGGTGTTGGCTTGGGTGCCGCCCACGAGGAAGTGGACGTCGGCCTCCGGCGCGGCGCAGGCCGCCCGGATCATGGCCCGGGCGCGCTCGCAGTGGGGGTCAAGGCCGTAGCCCGGGGTCTGCTCCTCGTTGCTGGCGGACAGGGCCGCCAGAATAGAGGGGTGGCAGCCCTCGGCGTAATCACATTCAAAACGGATCATGGGGATCGGTCCTTTCGGGTAAAATAAGAGCCGCCTGCACCATGCAGACGGCTCTTTGTGTTGATCGCATCAGGCCAGCTTGTTCAGCTTGAGCGTCATGGCACTCTTCTTGTTGGCCGCATTGTTCTTGTGCAGCAGACCATTGGCAGCAGCATGATCGACAGCCTTGACGGCCACCTTGTAAGCGGCATCGGCCTCGCTGCGGTTGCCACCGGCCACCGCGGCCTCAAACTTCTTCAGATCAGTCTTCAGCGCGGATTTCTGAGCCTTGTTCTGAGCGGCCTTGGTGGCGTTCACCAGAACACGCTTCTTGGCAGACTTGATATTCGGCAAACCAAACACCTCCTCCGATGTAGTCTATCGGGATATAATTATCCCGTCGCAGATATGTATTTTAACATCGAAAAACGAAAAATGCAATACCTGATTTTATTTTTTTGAATAAAAGATTTTCAGGCGCAAAAACTTGGGAACGAAGTGATTTTGCGCCACAACATGTGGTGCCGGGAGGGCGGAAACATGATGCAGAGACGGACGGATCTGGCCGTTGAGGCCCACGAAATGTGGCGGGAGAGCGCCGGAGAGACTACGAAGCTGCCCGGCGTCCGGGCGGAGTCGGGAACGCGGGAGGGCTTTGACAGTACGGTGGTGACGGTGCTGGACGAGGAGGGGGCCGCGGCCATCGGCAAGCCGGTGGGGCGGTATGTGACGCTGGAGCTGGACGGCCTGCTCCGCCGGGAGGAGGACGCCTTCGGCCGGGCGGCCCGGGCCATTGCCGCAGAAGTGGAGGCCATGGCCCCAGCGGAGGGGCTGGCGATGGTGGTCGGCCTGGGCAACCGGGCGGTGACGCCGGACGTTGTGGGACCGCTGGCGGCGGAGCACGTGCTGGTCACCCGGCACCTGGTGGAGCAGCTGCCGGAGCATTTCGGCCACCTCCGGCCCGTGGCGGCGGCCACTCCCGGGGTGCTGGCCCGGACGGGGGTGGAGAGCGGCGAGACGGCGGCGGCGCTGACGGCGAAGCTCAAGCCCGCCTGCGTCATCGCCATCGATGCGCTGGCCTCCCGGGCAGTGGAGCGGCTGTGCCGGACGGTGCAGCTGTCGGATACCGGCCTTGCCCCCGGCTCCGGCGTGGGCAACCACCGCTTTGCCCTGAACCGGGAGACGCTGGGGGTGCCGGTGCTGGCCGTGGGGGTGCCCACGGTGGTGGACGGGGCCACGCTGGCGCTGGACCTGCTGGAGCGGGCGGGTGCGGCTCTGCCGGACCGGGACGCCCTTGGCGGGGCGGACCTTTTCGTCACCCCCCGGGAGATCGACAGCCGGGCGGCGGATCTGGCCCGGGCCATCGGCTACGGCGTGAGCATGGGGCTGAATCCCTCGCTGACGGTGGACGACCTCATCCAGCTTCTGGAATGACCGGCGGCCAAATTCGCCGGAAAAGTCTTGTGCTTCCCCCCGCACTCTGATATACTGAGATGAAATTGCCGCGAAAGGGGGGCGAAAGCGTGAAGAACAAGGTGCAGGCGGCCATGAAATACCGGCCCGTCCGGTTCGCGCTGGATATGCTGGACGTGTACTTCGGCAGGCGGGTCAGCCGGGCGTCGGCGGAGCTTGCGTATTTCCTGATCCTTACCTTTTTCCCCATCCTGCTGTGCGTGTCCGTCTTTCTGGGGCGGCTGGATCTGGACCTGAGCGAGCTGCTGGCCGGGGCGGACAAGATCCTGCCCGGCGGTGTCAACGCCATTCTGACGGAATATCTCCGGTACGTCGAGGCAAGCCAGTCCCCGGCGCTGTTTTTTGCCGGGGTGATGATGACGGTGCTCCCCGCCTCCGCCGCCGTCCGGGGCCTGATGAACATCATGCACGAGATCTACGGCCGCGCCACCTTCCGGGGGCTGAGCCAGCTGGTGGCCAGCATCCTGTTCGCCCTGCTGCTGCTGGTGACCATCTATCTGTCCATCATCGTGGTAGTGACGGGCAACTGGTTCTTCCATCTGGTGGAGCAGCTGTTCCATCTGGAGAACTTCGCCGAGCGGTTCAACACGTGGCAGTGGCTGAAATACCTCATCCTGCTGGGGCTGGTGTTCCTGTTCATCCTGCTCCTCTATAAATTCACCGCGCCGCTGGATAAGCC
>CAKUKL010000299.1 GCA_934662925.1 uncultured Oscillospiraceae bacterium
CACGGACCGTCCCTGGTCCCTGTACGTCATCGGCGCGGCGGTGATGCTGTGGATCTGGCTGGTGCCGCCGCTGCTGTACCGGAAAATGGCCCTGTTCCTCCAGATCATGCTGGACGTGGCCGCCGTCGGCATCTACGTGCTGCTCATCGCCGTGGATCTGGGCGGCTGGAGCTGGTATTTGCGGCTCGCCCTGCCCATCGTACTCCTGCTGGGCGCCGCGGCGCTGTTTCTGGGGCTGCTGCTCCGGGACGGGCGGCGGAGCATCCTGTCCAGCGCGGCCCTCATCATCGGCTCCATCGGTGTGTTCTGCATGGGCGTGGAGCTGTTCAGCGACCTCTTTTTCCACGGTGTCTGGTCCCCCGGCTGGTCGCTGATCGTGCTGTGCTCCTGCGCGGCCCTCACCATCCCGCTGATCGTGGTCCGGCGGGTGCCCTCTCTCCGGGAGGAGGTCCGCCGCCGCTTCCATTTCTGACCGGGCCGGACGGCACTGCACGGGGCTCTCTCTGTTCTCACACATTTGGCGGCTTTTCTTTTGTGCATTATGCCTATGCTCGTTTGGTCACATATGTCATTTTCATTCAATTTGCTTCCTTTTTCATCGAATTTGCTCTCTGATCGAAAATCCGTGGTAAAATCCTCTCCATAAAATACACGGGGAGGAAAAACATGGTCACCTATCAGGCAACAACGGAAGAACTCTATGACAGTGACATCGGCTTTTATACTGCTTACGGCATCCTTGCACTGGCGCCGGACGAACCTGCTTACCCGGAATGCTGTTTCCGGGACGTATTCCACAGCCGTGATGAGGCTGACCGGTTCGCCGACCTGTGCAACCGGCTCCAGCTCAGCCCGCTGCATCTGCGGGACGCGGTCGAGGATGCCGTCCAGCTTCAGGCCATGCCGGAAGACCCGTAACATCAAGAAATCGCCCGGCCGGAGATCCCGGCCGGGCGATACTTTTTTACTTATTCCAGTTCAGAACGTCCTTGTTCTTGATAAAATACTCCACGCCGGAATACAGAGTAGTGGCCGCGATGACCGCCACGCACACCCAGTTGAGCCACGCGGGGATACGGAAGTGCATGATGCACAGGCAGATCATGGTTGAGGCGGTCTTGACCTTGCCGGACCAGGCCGCGGCAATGACCCGGCCGTTGTCCACGGCCACCAGGCGCAGGCCGGACACGGCGAACTCCCGGGCCACCACGATGAGCAGGGCCCACGCGGGCAGGCGGCCCACCGAGCAGAACCACAGCATGGACGCGATGACCAGCACCTTGTCCGCCAGCGGGTCCATAAATTTTCCGAAGTCGGTGGTCTGGTTGTAGTGCCGGGCAATGTAGCCGTCGGCCATATCCGTCAGGCTGGCGATGATGAAGATGGCCAGCGCCACGTACATGGAGCCGTGGAAGCCCCAGTACAGCACGATCATGTACACCGGGATGAGCAGCACCCGCAGCATGGTAAGTTTGTTGGCAGTATTCATGGTTTAAGTCTCCTTTTCCTGCTGCCGGGCCAATTCCCAGCTCTCAGGATATTTTTCCCGCATATACCGGGCAAACGCGCTGTCCTCGCGGAGCAGGCCGTGCTCAAGGATCGTGTCCTTCTCATCCTGAACCGTCCACGCTCGGGACGCATCCGACCGCTCCGCCCAGCGCACCACTCGCAGCGCCCCGGTCCGCTCCTGTTCCAGCAGCGCTTCATACACATCCGGGATTCGAATCTCTTCCAGCACCGGAACGGGGTCTGCCGTCACAAATTCATTGGGGATATTCGTGGCCGACATATCCGCCCGGCGGCGGCACCGGTAAAGGAACGACCGTTTTCCGCGGTATATCTCCGCCAGCGCATTCGGAAAATATTCTTCGTAATAGAGCTGCCCCGCGCCGCTATAGCCGTAGGTATACTCAAAATGCTTCACGCCGTACAGCAGGGCCATAGACAGAGACGCGGTCAGGCATACCTGCCGGGGCTTTCCGAAATACTTCGTGACCCCCGGCTCAAGCACAGTCAGGCCGCCGGTGGGCGAGCAGTGATACAGCACCTCGTCCGTCTCCATGGCGCCTCACTCCTCGATCTCGCCGGTGAGGTCGCCGTCCGCTGTGCCGGTGATGCGAACCCAGACGAACTCACCCGCCGGGATCAGCCCCGCGGCGGTGAACAGCACCCGGCCGTCGATGTCCACGGAGTCGGCATAGGTCCGGCCCACGTAACAGCCCTCGTTCTGGTCAAAGCCCTCGCACAGGACCTCCATACAGGTGCCCAGCCGGGCCTCGTTGTACTCGTCCATGATACGGGACTGGAGGTCCACCACCAGCTCCACCCGGCGCTCCGCAATCTCCGGGTCCACCTGATCCGGCATGGCGGCGGCCAGCGTCCCCTCCTCCGGGGAGTACTGGAACACGCCCGCCCGCTGGAGTTTCTGCTCCCGCAGGAACTGGCACAGCTCCTCAAACTCCGCCTCGCCCTCGCCGGGCAGGCCGCAAATGAGGGACGTGCGGATGACCACGTCGGGCATGGCCGCCCG
>CAKUKL010000300.1 GCA_934662925.1 uncultured Oscillospiraceae bacterium
CCCAGAAGGACTTCCTGTCCTGACGCGGGCCGCGGAAAACAGAAAACCGGCGCAAAACAGAAACCGGACAAAAAGCAGAAAACCGGCGGAGCCGAGAGGCTCCGCCGGTTCTTTTTTGCTTAAAACAGGTCTTTCTTTTTCAGGATGACCGCGATGATGGCGATGACCGCGGCGGACACCAGCAGGGGGAACCACCAGAAGTGATCCAGCGGCAGCCCCGCCACATTCATGCCGTAAAAGCCGAACACGATGTTCGGGATGGTGAGCAGGATGGTGATGGAGGTGAGCACCTTCATGATGACGTTCAGGTTGTTGGAGATGACGGAGGCAAAGGCGTCCATCATGCCGGAGATGATGGAGGAGTAGATCTGGGCCATCTCGATGGCCTGCCGCACTTCGATGAGCACGTCCTCCAGCAGGTCCTGATCCTCCTCGTACAGGGTGACGATGCGGCCCCGGAGGATCTTCTCCAGCGTGACCTCGTTGGCCTTCAGGGAGGTGTTGAAGTAGACCAGCGACTTCTCCAGATCCAGTAGCTGGATGAGCTCCTTGTTCCGCTGGGACTTGTAGAGCTGCCGCTCCATGTAGTTGTAGATCTTGTCGATCTGCTTGAGGTACTGGAGGTAGCGCTTGGCCACCAGCAGCAGGATGTTCAGGATGAACCGGGTGCGCTGCTGGGTGCGCACGTCCTTCACCAGCCCGTCCTGTAAGTCCCGGATCACCGACGTCTCCTTCAGGCAGACGGTGATGATGTGCTTCCCGGTGACGATGATGCCCATGGGCAGGGTGGAATACACCACGCCGGCGTCGTCCTTTTCCACCGCGGGGGTGTCCACGATGATGAGGGTCTGGCCGTCCTCGCTTTCGATACGGGAGGTCTCCTCCTCGTCCAGCGCCGCCCGGAGGAAGGTGGGCTCCACGCCCAAAGTGGCGGACACGGTTTTCAGCTCATCCTCGCTGGGGTAGGTCAGGTTCACCCAGCAGCCGTCCTCCACGGAGTCCAGCTGGGTGATCTTGCCGTCAATGGTCTTGTGAATGGTAAGCATCGCTCTCACGCCTTTCCCGAAACCGGCCCCGGACAGCAAAAACGCCCGTGCCGTTCCGCTTTTTCAATGTCCCATCAGAGGATGGGCGGGCGGACGCACAGGCGGAGAACGAAGGAAGCTCCTCAGCAGGCGCGCCGCAATGTCAGGCTGCAACTTCGACCGAACGGATCGCTCGTCACGGCGCATCTCACTTCCTTTTCCATGATTCTGACAATGTCATTATATGCCCGGCCGCAGGGGATTGCAAGACTATTTTGCTCTGCCCATTACGCTGTTAAACCCGGGAGACAAAAAATGACGCCGGATTTTCCGGCGTCATTTTTTGATATATGGAGTTTACGTCTGTGCCTCCGGCCGGGGCAGCCAGTGTCCCCGCCACGTGTACAGCGCCATGAGCACCAGACCCACGGCCCAGGAGATGGGGTACATCATGAACACGCCGTCGATGGACGGGATCTGGGGGACGGCCAGCTGGATCCAGAAAATGCGGAAGATGCACAGGGCGAACAGCAGGACGGCCATGGGCGGGACGCTCTTGCCCGCGCCCCGGACGGTGCCCGCCATGGCGTGCATGACGCCCAGCAGGAAGTAGAACGGACAGAAATACCGCATGGCCCGCGCGCCGTAGGCGATGACCTCCGGGTCGCCGTTGAACAGGGCCAGCAGCGGGTGGGAGAAGGTCAGCAGCAGCGCGCCGGTGGCCAGCGTATACACCAGATTCATCCCGATGACCACCCACATGCCCTTTTTCACCCGGTCCAGTCGGCCCGCGCCGAAGTTCTGGCCGGTGAAGGTGGTGGCGGCCATGCTGAAGCTGGTGACGGGCAGGATATTGAAGCCGTCGATCTTCAGATACGCGCCCCAGCCCGCCATGGCCTTGGTGCCGAAGACGTTGACGCTGGACTGCACCAGCACGTTGGAGAAGGAGATGACCATGTTCTGGATGCCGGTGGGCAGGCCTACCCGGATGATGCGCTTCGCCTCCCGGGGATTGATGCGGATATCGGCCAGCCGCACCCGGTAGCTGCCGTCCGTCCGCATGAGGAACAGCGTGGCCAGAATGGCGGACACCAGCTGGCTCATGTCGGTGGCGACGGCGGCCCCGGCCACCCCCATGTTCAGGCCGCAGATGAGCACCAGATCCAGCACGATATTGGTGCCCGACGCGATGGCCAGATAGAGCAGCGACCGCCGGGAATTGCCCACGGCGTTGAGGATGCCCGCCGTCATGTTGTAGAGCACGTTGAAGATCAGGCCGCCGAAGTAAATGCGGAAGTAGAGCACCGCATCGTCCATGACCTCTGCCGGGGTGGACATCCAGCCCAGCAGCGTGCGGCTCAGCCCGATGCCCAGCGCGGTGAGGGCCACGCCCAGAATGCCGGAGATGGCGAGGGCGGTGTGGACGGAGTCGTGAACGCCCCGTCTGTCCCGGGCGCCCAGATACTGGGCGATGATGACGCCCGCGCCTACGGAGGTGCCC
>CAKUKL010000301.1 GCA_934662925.1 uncultured Oscillospiraceae bacterium
GATGACCAGCATGGGGAACAGCCAGACGCACTGCATGTTGTTGGAGGGCCAGGTCATGTTGCCGCCGGACAGGAAGGGGATATACTGGATGAGCAGCAGCACGGGGGCGGGGAACACCGCGGCGATGGCCAGCAGCAGGGTGTTGACCCAGCTGTGCCTGCCGCCCACGTCGTTGTAGTTGAAGCAGCTGGCGGCCACGGAGTTGGCCACGTAGTACACGAGGAAGAACAGCACGTACCACAGGGACACCCACAGCTTCTCGGGGTTGAAGGCGCGGATGGCCAGCGTCCACACCCGGAAGTCGGCCATGAAGAAGTAGTCGGCCACGGCCACGCAGCCGAAGCAGGCGGCCACCACGATCAGGGCCAGAAGGATGGTCTTGCCCAGCTTGCGCGGGGAGATCTTCAGGCCCACGTCGGCCAGATCCATGCCGTGCTTCTTGCCGTAGGCAAAGTAGCTGATGAGCATGCTGATGATGCCGACCACGCCGCAGGCGGCGGACCAGGTGCCGATGCCCAGCGCCTGGCTCTGGGGCCAGCCGATGTCGGCGGTGGAGTTGGAGGGCACGGTGTTCATGATGGGCAGGTAGATGACGGTGCAGATGACGGCGCAGATGATGATGCTGGCGAAGAACCAGGTCTTGCCGGCCTTATCGGTCTTGCGGGGGGCCACCAGTTCGTCGGTGCCGATCTCGGCGAAGAAGGGCTTCTTCACCAGCACGAGGGCCAGACTCACCATAAACATGAAGAAGCCGACCAGACCGATGACGTTGGCGACCACCTTCCACTGCCAGATCTGATTGGTGGCGGCAATGGGGTTGGGAGCGCCCAGAGCGGCCTCGAAGAAGGAAATGGTGGAGACGGTGGAGCGGCGGCTGAAGTGGGACCAGGGATGGATGAAGGAGTGATTGTAGATCACGCGGATGGCTTCCTCACCGTCGATGGTCTCGGTGTACATGGTGCCGGCCTCACGGACGTCCTGCCCCTCGGGATCGGTGCCGAAGTGGAGGAAGGACTGGGCGTGGTTGTTGGCGACGAAGTCCTTGGGCAGGGTGGCGTTGCCGTCGGCGTCGGTGTCGCCGAAGAACCACTCGTCGTACTTGCCAGCGATGATGCCGACGTCGCGGGCGCCGTAGATGTTGGTGTAGCCCTCTTCGTTGGTGTAGGTGGCGTCGGCGGAGTTGAGCAGGACGGCGGCCACCAGCGGGGTCTCGGCCATGTTGTCCAGACTGACGGACATGTTGCAGGACATGCCGCCCAGCGAGTGGCCGGTGACGCCGATGCGGGTGGAGTCCACGTTGGGCATGCGGTCGAGGACCTTGACGGATTCATACATGCCCATCAGGATGCCCATGATGTTGTCAGAGTTCTCGGAGTCGCCGTGGTTGGGCATATCCTGCGCCAGGACCACGTAGCCCCGGCGGGCCAGCTCCACGAAGTTCAGATCCTGCATGCCCTTGTTGTTATACATGCCGTGGCTGACCACGACGGCGGGGGCGGGGTTCTCAGCGGTGGCGGTGTCGGGAACGAAGAGCCAGCCGTTCATGGCGTAGCCGTTTTCGGTCTCCCAGTTGATCTCGGTGACCTTGACCTTGCCGAAATCGGTCTGGATCGCGTAGGTGGCGATGGAGCAGATGAGCATCAGCACGATGGAGATGCACAGGAAGCGGCTCGCCTTGGATGTTGAAGATTTGGTTTTGTTAGCCATAAGTAGATTCTCCCTCTCTGGATAAGTACTTTGTGGTGGAAACGGCAGGACGGGCTTGCACTCACCTCCCCGGAAACAAATAAAGAGCATGACGGAACGATGACCGTCATGCTCTTCTCATTACTCACGAGCGTCCGCATTATATGCGTATGGCTAATTTCAGGGTAGCAAAGCGGCGGCGGTTTGTCAAGGTGAAGCGGCGGAATTTGTGCAATGTTTATAATTTTGGTGTGATAGATTTGACTAATATCACCAGCCAGGTAGGAAATACTCTCTCTTGCTTTTTGGGGCGGGGGCTGGTATAATATTTTTATATTTGTGCGGAGTAAATGAGATGCGCAGAGCGGGCACAGCCGCTTTGCGCTTTTTTTCTGGGGCCGGGGGCCCTCTGGGCCGCGGAAAGGTGCTTTTGGGACATGGATAAAGCTCAGCTTCTGGAACTGCTGGCCGACGGGCCGGTCATTGCCTCGGTGAAGGACAACGGCGGACTGGAGGCGGCCATCCGGAGCGACGTGGCCGTGATCTTCCTGCTGTACGGCGACGTGCTCACCATCGCTGACATCGTCCGGAAGGCCCACGACGCGGGCAAGGTGGTGTTCGTCCATCTGGATCTGGTGGAGGGCCTGTCCCCCCGGGAGGTCAGCGTGGATTTCATCGCCCGGAACATCGCCGCCGACGGGGTGCTGTCCACCAAGGCGAACCTGACGAAGCGGGCCAAGGAGCTGGGCCTTGTGGCCATCCAGCGGTTCTTCCTGCTGGACTCCATGGCCATCCGCAACATCGAAAAGCATCT
>CAKUKL010000302.1 GCA_934662925.1 uncultured Oscillospiraceae bacterium
GGGTAGTCGCGGGCGGCGGGGTTCATGGGCAGGCCGTTGATGTCCCGGTACTCCTCGGCCAGAATTTCGGGGCCGCCGTCGATGGGACGGCCCATGCCGTTGAACACCCGGCCCAGCATGTCGCCGGACACGCCCAGCTGAAGGGGATGGCCCAGGAACCGGACCTTGGACTGGGCCAGATTAATGCCGGCGGCGGACTCGAAGAGCTGGACCACGGCGGTGTCGCCGTTGACCTCCAGCACCTTGCCCCGGCGGATGCCGCCGTCGGGCAGCTCCACCTCCACCAGCTCGTCATAGGTGACGTTTTCCACCATCTTGACCATCATCAGAGGAGACGCGATCTCCTGAATGGTTTTATACTCACGGATCACTGGTCTTCACCTGCCTTTGCCACGACTTGGTCGATTTCCTGCTCCATCTGAGCGCGGATGGCGTCATAGGTCTGCACATACTCGTCGGCGGGGACGGACTTGGCCCGGCCGATCTTCTCCCGGGCGCCGATGGCGAACAGCTCCGCCGTGGGCGCGCCCTTCTCGATGGCCGCCCGGCACAGCCGGTCATAGTCGAGGATCATGGCCAGCAGCTTCTCCTGCCGGTCGTAGCTGGAGAAGGAGTCCACGTCCACGAAGGAGTTCTGCTGCAAAAAGTCCTCGCGGACCATCTTGGCGGATTCCAGCGTCAGCTGGTCGTTGGGGGACAGGGAGTCCTTGCCCACCAGCTGGACGATCTCGTTCAGGCTGGCTTCGCTCTGGAGAAGGCCCATGGCCTGCTCCCGGTTCTGGAGGAACTGGCGGCCCAGATTCTCGTCAAACCACGGCTTGAGGGAGTCGAGGTACAGGGAATAGGAATTGAGCCAGTTGATGGCGGGGAAATGGCGCTTGTAGGCCAGCTGGGCGTCCAGCGCCCAGAACACCTTGACGATGCGCATGGTGCCCTGACTGACCGGCTCAGACAGGTCGCCGCCGGGAGGGGACACCGCGCCCACGGCGGTGAGGGAGCCGCGGCGGTCGGCGTCGCTGCCGAGGCAGGAGACGGAACCGGCCCGCTCGTAGAACTGGGCCAGACGGGAGGCCAGATAGGCGGGGTAGCCTTCCTCGCCGGGCATCTCCTCCAGACGGCCGGACATCTCGCGGAGGGCCTCGGCCCAGCGGGAGGTGGAGTCGGCGATGACGGCCACGTCGTAGCCCATGTCGCGGAAGTACTCGGCGATGGTGATACCGGTGTAGATGGACGCCTCACGAGCGGCCACCGGCATGTCGGAGGTGTTGGCGATCAAAACGGTGCGCTTCATCAGCGTCTCGCCGGTGCGGGGGTCGATCAGCTCGGGGAACTCCCGGAGCACGTCGGTCATCTCGTTGCCGCGCTCGCCGCAGCCGATGTAGATGACGATGTCCACGTCCGACCACTTGGCCAGCGCGTGCTGCATGACGGTCTTGCCCGAGCCGAAGGGGCCGGGGATGGCGGCGGTGCCGCCCTTGGCTACGGGGAAGAACGTGTCCACGATCCGCTGTCCGGAGGACAGGGGCCGGGTGGGCGGGAACTTGTTCTTATAGGGGCGGCCGGTCCGGACGGGCCAGCGCTGGCTCATGGTCAGCTCTACCTCGGTGCCGTCGTCCTTCTCCAGCACGGCCACCACCTGCCGCACGTTGTAGGAACCGGCGGGGGCCACGCTCTTGAGGGTGCCCTTCAGCAGGGGGGGCACCATGATCTTGTGGAGCACCACGGCGGTCTCGGGCACGGTGCCCAGCACGTCGCCGCCGGTGACCTTATCGCCCGCCTTGGCCACGGGGGTGAAGTCCCACAGCTTTTCCTGATCGATGGCGGGCACTTCCACGCCGCGGGGCAGGTTGTTGCCCTGCACCTTTTTCATGATCTCCTCCAGCGGGCGCTGGATGCCGTCGTAAATATTTTCGATCATACCCGGACCAAGCTCCACGCTCATGGGGAAACCGGTGGTCTCCACCTCTGCGCCGGGGCCAAGGCCGGAGGTCTCTTCGTACACCTGGATATTGGCGGTGTCGCCCTTCATGGTGAGGATCTCACCGATGAGGCGCTGGGGGCCGACGCGGACCACGTCGGACATGTTCGCGTCCGCAAGGCCGGTGGCCACCACCAGAGGGCCGGAGACCTTAACTACTTTACCCATAGATGTCTAACCTTCTTTCATTAAGAGGTCGTGTTCGATTTCTTTGCGCAGCCGCAGGAAACGGGTGGGTTTTCCGGGCTTCGCATTGTCACGCTGCGGATTCGGCACGCGGTCGGGTCGCTTTCGCTCCGACTCGGACTGGTCTCCGGGGCATGGTGTGCCCCTTCGCTCGTCCTCGCTTCGTTCCAAGCTCCCCTGCGTGCTTATCCTCCGCGCTTCTTATAATATATCCGCTCCGACGGCCCGTTCGACCGCCTTCCGGATGTTGCTCATGCCCACGCCCATGCTCCCCTCTTTTCCGGGGATGAGGATGATGGCCGGGGTGAGGGCGTCCTTATAT
>CAKUKL010000303.1 GCA_934662925.1 uncultured Oscillospiraceae bacterium
TTACAATGCGTATTTCCATTGGTGTGGAGTACCACACCAATGGAAGGTGCAAGGTTTTTGCGCAAAAATGTGCAAAAGCCTTGCACCTGAACAAAGCCAGTTGACCTTGTATGCCTTGGCTTTCAAGACTTCCGGCTTCGTTCAGCACGCATTAGAATAGTATCACTCTGATTTTGGAGGTCAGCCATGTACCGATTGTTGCTTTCCGCCGCCCCTGACGCGGAGTCCGCCGCCCTCACGCTTGGGGAGCGCCTCTCCGGCGCGTGGGACAGCGTGGTCTACGGCCTGTCGTGGTTCTTCGGCAATATGGAACCGGCGGGGGTGTGGGCCATTCCCGCGCTGGCGGCGGTCATCGCTTTTTACGTCTACTTCTGGAAGGTATCCGCCCCCCGGAAAAACTCGCTGGAGTGGATCGCCATGGCGGAGGAGCAGCCCCGCCGGATGACCCCCACCCTCAAGCGGCACCCCATGGAGCGCAAGGACGCCCTGCCTTTACTGCTCCTGACGGTGATATACGCTTTCACCGCCTTCTTCCGGCTGGGCGACGCCCACGCCCCCGAGAGCTACACCGTCTTCCAGCGGGGGGACTCCATCACCTTCTCCTTCAGCGAGCCGGTGGAGGTGGACAAGGTGTCCTACTTCACCGTCATCGGCACCGGCTCCTACACGCTGGAGTACTCCGCCGACGGGGCCAGCTGGTCCGACCTCACGCTGGATCAGGCGTACAACACCCTGCTGAAGTGGAAGGTCATCGACCTGAACAACAACGGCACCGAGGATACCGACCCCACCGGCACCATCACCGCCAAGCTCTTCCGCATCTCCGCCGCCAAGGTGGACCGCGCCGAGGGCCTGTGGCTGGGCGAGCTGGCCCTCTGGTCGGGGGACACGCCGCTGACCCCCGCCTACGTGGACGAGGAAGGCTCCGCCCTCTTTGACGAGCCCCAGGAGTGGACGGCCAAGGCCACCTACATGAATTCCTCCTACTTTGACGAGATCTACCACGCCCGGACGGCGCTGGAGCATCTGAACAACGTCTACCCCTATGAGGTGTCCCACCCGCCGCTGGGCAAGCTCATCCTCTCGCTGGGCATTCTGCTCTTCGGCATGAACCCCTTCGGCTGGCGGTTTATGGGCACGCTGTTTGGCGTGCTGATGCTGCCCGTTCTGTACGTGTTCCTGAAAAATCTCTTCGGCAAGACCCTGGTGGCCCTGTGCGGCACGGCGCTGTTCGCCTTTGACTTCATGCATCTGGTGCAGACCCGCATCGCCACCATCGACACCTACGGCGTGTTCTTCATTCTGGTATCCTACTACTTCATGTACCGCTGGCTCACCGTCCCCGCCGGGACGAAGCTGCGCAAGTCCGTCCCCTCCCTGTTCCTGTGCGGCCTGTTCTGGGGCATCGGCTGCGCCTCCAAATGGATCGTGGTGTACGCGGGCGTGGGCCTTGCCCTGCTGTGGCTGCTGGGACTCATCTTCAAGGGCCGCGAGTGGGCCCAGCTGGCGGAGGAACGGGCGGAGACCGGCGACCCCACCCCTCTGCCCCGGTTCGGCGCTCACGTGGCGGGCACCATCGCCCTGTCCGTGGTGTTCTTCGTGGTCATCCCGGTGTGCATTTATGTGGCCGCTTACCTGCCCTACGCCACCGCCAAGGCCGCCCAGACCGGGGACGCCGTCACCCTGAAGAGCCTGCTGACCATCGTGTGGGACAATCAGGTGTTCATGTTCACCTACCACAACGGCGTCCACACGCCCCATCCCTACGAGTCCTACTGGTATGAGTGGATCTTCGACGGGCGGCCCATCCTGTACTACCGGGATCTGGACTACTCCGCCACCGAGGGGATCAAAAGCCTGTTCGCCTCCTTCAACAACCCGCTGGTGTCCTGGGCGGGACTGCTGGCCTTCTTCGCCATGGTCATCGAGGCCATCCGGAAAAAGAGCGGCAAGGCCCTGTTCATCCTCATCGCCATCCTGTCCCAGTTCGTCCCGTGGCTGCCCATCGGGCGGATCCTGTTCGCCTATCACTACTTCCCCACCATCCTGTTTCTGGTGTTCGCCATTGCCTATCTCATGGACCGGATGCTGGAGCGCCGCCGGGCCGGGTACGCGCTGGCGGTGTATGGCTTCACCGGCTATGCCGCAGCACTGTACGCCGTGTTCTACCCCGCCCTCACCGGTCTCTATACCCCGCTGTGGTACAACAGCGCCCTGCTGCGCTGGTTCCCCAGCTGGCCGCTGTAAGCTGTTCACTATTTTCTGAAAAGGAGTCAAAATAACATGAAGATCTCTCTCGGCTGCGACCACGGCGCATTTGCGCTCAAGGAGCATATCAAGTCCTACCTCACCGCGCAGGGCCACGAAGTCGTGGACTGCGGCACCTATTCCACCGACAGCTGCGACTACCCCGCGTTCGCTAAGGCCGCCGCGGAAAAGGTGGCCTCCGGCGAGTGCGAGCGCGGCATCGTCATGTGCACCACCGG
>CAKUKL010000304.1 GCA_934662925.1 uncultured Oscillospiraceae bacterium
TCGCCGGTAAAGTGCAGGTTGATGTCCTCCATGGGCACCACCTGAGCGTAGCCGCCGCCGGCGGCGCCGCCCTTGACGCCGAACACCGGGCCGAGGGACGGCTCCCGCAGGCAGAGGAGCACATTCTTGTCCAGACGGCGCAGAGCATCGGCCAAACCGACGCTGGTGGTGGTCTTCCCCTCCCCCGCCGGGGTGGGATTGATGGCGGTGACGAGGATGAGCTTGCCCTTCCGGGGCGCTTCCCGCAGCGGGGTGATGTCGATCTTGGCCTTATAGCGGCCATAGTATTCCAGCAGGCTCTCGTCAATGCCCGCCTGCGCGGCCACCTGACCAATGGGGAGCATATTCGCGCTCTGAGCGATCTCGATGTCAGTTTTCATGACTTTTTTCTCCTTCCTGCGCCGCAAATAAAAAAGGGCGCACCAAACATAGTGCGCCCAGACGGTCGGCAAAAGCGGTGTCAAAGGACGCCGGCTGTACTCCACGTGGTTCACCACTTCCGTCAGTCATACAGCAATTTGACTATACCACACTCCCCCGCCCGCCGTCAAGCCCGCTTTTTCTATACTGTGCGTATACCGGTCTTTTACACGGAATTTTTCCACCGGAAAAAAGCACGGAATTGCAGGGGCTGCGGCGGTCGTTCTCCTCCCAAAATTAGGTGACATAATTTTATTCATAATTTGTGATACACAGAGTTATCCACATTTTCCACAGAGTTTTCCACACGCCGTGCACCGCCTGATTTCAGTATATTTTCCGGCAGCTTCCACATTCTTGCAATCCCGCAAACGGTAGTTCTTCACCTTGCAAAACCGCCGTTTCGCTTTACATAATATTCGTTTTTCAGGCCGCACTGACACGACCTCTTCCTCGCTCTCCGACAGAACTCGCAAAGCTCTTGGCAGGGCGGCTTTTTCGTGCTATACTGATACAAAACCTAACGATTTTACGGAGGTATTTTCGATATGACTCAGGAAATCCAGCTGAAAAACGGGCAGGTCCTCGTGTCCGTCACCGGCTACGCCGGCGAGGACGATTTCTACCTGATGTACGGCATCATGCAGGAGCTGCTCTCCCCCGAGCACGCCACCTACGGCGTGGACAGCATGTGCGTGGACGGCTCCTTCCGGAAGGACGGCCTGCTGGTCCGCATGAGCAGCGAGTGCGTCACCGACTGCTGCTGCTTCCACTATGACCCCACCGCCATGTCCCCGGAGGACGTGGCGAAGGTCCGGGGCTGGATCGAGCAAATCGCGGCGGAGCTCCACGCGCGAAGCCCGCGGTAAGGGCCAGAAAGCGGCGGAAAATTTCCGCCGCTTTTTTATTTTTCCGGGAACCTTTTCCCCTTTTGACGCGTGTTATCAGTGAGGGCCTCAAATCACAAGCGAAAGAAGGTGTGCCATTGGATCACGAAACGTTCACCGCCGCCGTAGAGCGCTACGGCGACATGGTGACGCGGCTGCTGCTCCTCCGCTGCCGCCAGCCGGAGGACGCCCGGGACTGCTTTCAGTCGGTATTTCTCAAGCTGCTGACCTGCCGGACGGAATTTTCCGACGGGGAGCACATCAAGGCGTGGCTCATCCGGGCCGCCGTCCATGAGGCGGCCGGTGTCAACCGGCAGTTCTGGCGGCGGAACGTGGTGCTGCTGGGCGATACGCCCTACCCCGACGGCGCGGCGCCGGACGGCAGCGCGGGCCGGGAGCTTCTGGACGAGCTGCGGGCGCTGCCGGAAAACCAGCGGGACGTGCTGTACCTTCACTACTACGAGGGCTACTCGGTGGACGAGCTGGCCCGGATCCTGAACGTCCGGCCCGGAACGGTGAAATCCCGGCTGAGCCGGGGGCGGCAGGCACTGAAAACACGATTGGAAACGGAGGGAACTGCCCATGAAATGGGAAGCTTTTGACGACATCAGGACCCCGGCAAACTGGACAACCGCGGCCAAAGCCGCGGAACAAAGCACATGCCGCAGAAAACCGGTGCGGCCGGTCAGGGCGGCGCTCATCGCCGCCTGCGTCTGTCTTGTGCTGGCAGGAACGGCGGTGGCCGCAGGAAAGCTCTGGGGCATTCCGGTGACGCTCTTTACCCCCAGCGAGTGGGAGAACACCGTCATCGTTGACACCGCGGAGCTGCGCCACTTGACGGCTTCGGAATATTCCGAACCGCTCCGCGAAGCCATCGCGGGCCTCGGCGCGGACAGCTTTCACACGGAGGACATTCCGCAGCCCGACTGGGCCGCGTGCGAGGAATTTCTGGGCGTCGCCCTGCTGAAGCACCCATGGCTGGACGCGGACAGCAGCCAGACCGGCGGCCACACCATCACCCGTGAGCCGCAGGTCACGCTCCCCTATGCCGCCGGCGTCTGGAGCGAAAACGGCAGCTTGCAGTCCGCTTACGCACAGGCGATCCTCAGAGCGGACGGCGTCGAACTGGTGCTCACCGCCACCGTTTACGGCGAAGCAGACACGGAGCAGCCC
>CAKUKL010000305.1 GCA_934662925.1 uncultured Oscillospiraceae bacterium
GGTGTGTCACCGGGAACCCGGTGGCGGGTTTTTCTCGACCCCATTTCTTTTGTTTGCGTACAAAAGAAACGGTGTCGAACCGCCAAAGAAAATACGCCAAAGGGGTGCGTCAAAATCTTTTGGATTTCAGCCACTGTCGGAAGAACACTCCTTCGTTAAGACGCTGTCCTTCTCTTTCCGCTGGCGCTGCGCTGGTGTGGACTTGCGATATAGGCGCTCGGCAGCGCCGCCGCACCCACAAGCAAACTTGAAAGTAGGCGCTCATCGTAGGCCGAACCAGCCATAACAAGCTCCATTGGAGCGGCAGCGATAAACAGCGGCTTCGCGTGTCGGCTTACCCCGCGCCGGTAATAGAACGCTGCACTATTTCCTTGCGCCCTCGTAAACTCTGGGGGTTTTCGGGGGGAAAATACTATGAGCGAGGGCGCGAACCTCAGCGCCCGATGGCGAATCCGTATTTTCGCCCCTGAACGCATTTTTGCCTACTTTTTGTGCGCACAAAAAGTAGGTCGCTCTGGGGGCGAAACCCCGTTGCTTCTTTCGCAAAGAAGAAAAGCGGTTGCAGGGGCTACCGCCCCTGCTTTATTATGAAAAAACAGGACGGGCGCTATGCCCGCCCTGTTTTTTCGTTTTAAGCTTCAATTTGCTCCATCTGGAAGGCCTCGATAATGTCGCCCGCCCCACAAAAGCAATGCTTTTGCGGGGACCCCGTATTTGACCTGAACCGTCGGAAATGAATTCCGCCGGTTCCAAGGTTTTGCTGCGCAAAACGCTTGTACGGCGCTTATCGCGCCGCCCCATCCTCGATGGGGTATAGAGGGCGATATAACTCTGTCTGTTTCAGGCTGGTACAGGCAGTTTAAGCTTCAATTTGCTCCATCTGGAAGGCTTCAATAATGTCGCCCTCTTTGATGTCGCTGTACTTCTCGATGGTGATGCCGCACTCGTAACCGCGGGCGACCTCCTTCACGCTGTCCTTGTAGCGCTGGAGGGAACTCATGACGCCCTCGTGGATGACGATGCCGTCCCGAACCAGACGGATCTGGGCGTTGCGCACCACGCGGCCCTCGGTGACGTAGCAGCCGGCCACGATGCCCACGTTGGTGATCTTGTAGACCTGACGGACCTCGGCCTCGCCAAGGGCGACCTCCCTGAACTTGGGGGCCAGCATGCCCTTCATGGCGGCTTCGATCTCGTTGATGGCGTCATAAATGACGCGGTACATCCGCATATCCACCTTGGTGCGGGCGGCGGACTCGGCGGCGTTCTTGTCCGGGCGGACGTTGAAGCCGACGATAATGGCGTTGGAGGTGGCGGCCAGCATCACGTCGGACTCGTTGATGGCGCCCACGGCGCAGTGGATGACCCGCACCCGGACCTCGTCGTTGGACAGCTTTTCCAGACTGGACTTCACCGCCTCAGCGGAGCCCTGAACGTCGGCCTTGACGATGATATTCAGATCCTTCATCTCACCGGCCTGGATCTGGCTGAACAGCTCCTCCAGAGAGACCTTCTGCTTGGCCGCGCCGGTGGTGGCGTTCTTCATCTCTTCCTTGCGCTGCTCCACCAGCTCGCGGGCCATACGCTCGTCAGCCACGGCGTGGAAGTCGTCGCCGGCGCCGGGCACCTCGCCCATGCCGATGATCTCCACGGGGACGGAGGGACCGGCCTCGGTGACCTTGTTGCCCTTGTAGTCGGTCATGGCGCGGACGCGGCCCACCGCCATACCGGCGATGATGACGTCGCCCTGACGGAGGGTGCCGTTCTGGACCAGCAGGGTGGCCACGGGGCCGCGGCCCTTGTCCAGACGGGCCTCGATGACCGCGCCGTGGGCGGAGCGGTTGGGGTTGGCCTTCAGCTCCCGCATCTCGGCGGTGAGGGTGACCATTTCCAGCAGGTTCTCGATGCCCATGCCCGTCTTGGCGGAGATGGGGCAGATGATGGTCTCGCCGCCCCACTCCTCGGGCACCAGCTCGTACTCGGTGAGCTGCTGCTTGATGCGGTCGGGGTTGGCGGTGGGCTTATCCATCTTGTTGATGGCAACGATGATGGGGATACCGGCGGCCTTGGCGTGGTTGATGGACTCCACGGTCTGGGGCATGATGCCGTCGTCGGCGGCCACCACCAGAATGGCGATGTCGGTGACCATGGCGCCGCGGGCGCGCATGGCGGTGAACGCCTCATGGCCCGGGGTATCGAGGAAGGTGATGGGCTTGCCGTTGACCTCCACCTGATAGGCGCCGATGTGCTGGGTGATGCCGCCGGCCTCGCCGGACACCACGTTGGCGTGGCGGATATAGTCCAGCAGAGAGGTCTTGCCATGGTCGACGTGGCCCATGACCACCACGACGGGGGCGCGGGGCACCAGATCCTCTTCCTTGTCCTCGGCGGTGTCGATGAGCTGCTCCTCGATGGTGACGATGACTTCCTTCTCCACCTTGCAGCCCAGCTCCATGGCGATGAGGGC
>CAKUKL010000306.1 GCA_934662925.1 uncultured Oscillospiraceae bacterium
ATGTCCGCCTTCGCCCTCCGCCGGACGGGCACGCCGGAGGTGCTGCGCTGGTACCGTTAGTCCGGCAGGCCGTACTTTTCCCGGAGCTGTCGCACCGTCTCCGGCGGCAGCTCGCAGGGCTGCCCCATCTGCATGGCGGCGTGGCAGATCACCGCCGCTTCCTCCACATACTGGGCGCGGATGTACGCCTCGTCAAGGCTCCGCCCCACCGCTGCCACGCCGTGGTTGGCCAGCAGGCAGGCGTTCCGCCGGGGGGACGCCATGGCCCGCACCGCCGTCTCTCCCACCTGCGCCGACCCAGGGACGGCAAGCTCCGCCACCGGCACCTCGCCGCCCAGAAACAGCAGCATCTCCACCAGCGTCAGCGGGATGGGCCGCCGGAGGACGGCAAAGGCCGTGGCCATGGGCGAATGGGTGTGGATGACGGCGGACACATCGTCCAGCCCCCGGTACAGCTCCGTGTGGAGCCGCCATTCTGAGGACGGCGCCCGGCGGCCGTCCCGCACCGTGCCGTCCAGATCCATGAGCACCACGTCCTCCGGCTCCATGACGTCGTAGGGCAGGCTGGTGGGCGTGACGGCCATCAGGCCGCTCTTCCGGTCAAATTCGCTGACATTTCCGCTGGTGCCGGTGACAAGCCCCCCGGCATAGGCCCGCCGGGCCGCATCCCGCACCCGGAGCCGCATCTCATACCCTTCCATCCGTCTCTCCTCCGTTTTCTCCCACCTGCCGGATCTCCAGCGTCCCGCCGCAGCGGCAGCGGTAGCGCTCCGGATGCTCCACCAGCGCGGAGCGCCGCATCCGGCTCATGGTTTGGCCGCAGCTGCGGCACACCACAAGGTATCTGATGGGCCGCTGATCGGCAAGGCCCAGCTTTTCAAAAGTATCCGTCCGGGCCACCTCGTACCCGTACTGCTCGTTCATCCGGGCGGCGTAGTCCTTCCACCGCAGCCCGTGGTTGGCGCAGCCCCGGCAGCTGTGGAGCACCTCGTGGGCCAGCACCTGGCACACGGCCTCCTCCTTCGCCCCCAGCAGCTGCTCCGCCACCTCGATGTAATACCGTCCGTTCTTCTGCACGCAGCAGCCGAACCGGCTCCGCGCCCGGTAATTGACCCGCACCTTGGGGTCGATATATGCCGAAACGGGGATACCGGCCTGCCGGGCCTGCTCGATGACCCGGGCCAGCAGCCCGTCAAGGGTTTTCTGATCCATATTCTGATTCTCCCGCGCTGTGTTTTTGATCTATCGTCTGCCGCGTGAGCGATGCTCCGCGGCGATTTGTCCAACCTCATTATAGGCCAACTTTTCGCGCAAAACAAGCGTGGGGCGAATGGAAAATTCACGTAAAAAATCACCGCCGCCGCAGCCTGCTTGTGCAGACTGCGGCGGCGGCTTTCCCCCGCGAAAAAATGGACAGAGGAGCGCCCGGCGGATCTCTCCGTCGGGCGCTCCTGTTCAGCTCATATATATCAAATACGCGCCCTCACTGCACGTATGTCTCCAGTCCGTTCCAGTCCAGCGACTTCGCCTCGATCTCCGCCCAGCTGGGGAGCTTTTCCTCCAGCTCCGCCCATGTGAGGTACCAGAACACGTACTCGATGCCCAGCTGGCAGGGCAGGATCTCCTCGATGATGGCCCGCAGCCGTTCGAACCGCTCCGGTACGCCGGGCACCTCCGGGAACCACACCTCCACATAATTGGGCGTTCCCGTCTCCCGGGCACGGGCGTTGATGCCGCAGCCGGACAGGGTGTCGTTGACGGCGGCGAGGGTGAAGCTGTCCCCGCCGATGCGCAGCAGCGCCGCCAGCGCCGCCCGGCGGTGGGCCAGCGTGTCGCTGGCCGGCCGGTAGGGCAGCAGCTCCTCCACCCGCGCAAGGCCGAAATCCTCCGCCGTGTCAAGGCTCATCTCCCGTCCGGTGTCCTCCAGATAATCAAAGCCCGCATCCAGCCCCGCGCCGTAACAGTCCAGCTCGCCGCGGTTCACCATTCCCTGCGACAGGTCGTACACCCCGAGGGGCCGGAGCAGCTCCACAAGATACGTCCCGTACCCCATGTCAGCCCTCCTGTCCCGCCGCCGTGACCGTCAGCGTCCCCAGCACCGGCAGCTGGATGTCCGTCACCGCAATGTCCGCCGCGGGCAGCGTCACCGCACAGTTGGCCACGCCGTCCACTCCAAACACCAGCGCCGTGAGCTGGGCCACCCGCACGCTCCGGCCCAGCCGCTCTCCGGTGAACCAGTTCCGGACGGCCGCTTCCGCCCGGCTGACCACCGCCGCGCTGTCCGCGCCTGTCTCCGGCTCCACAGATACGGTCACGTTTGCCGTCACCGTCTCCGGGGCCAGCACCTTCACGTCCACGGCGATCTCCCGCATGGACTGGATGTACTCCTCCACCTCGTCCAGCAGCTCACGCTCACGCGCCAGCAGCTTTTCCGCCTTTTCCAGATCGGGATCCAGGCTGTCG
>CAKUKL010000307.1 GCA_934662925.1 uncultured Oscillospiraceae bacterium
TTCCAGTACGACTCCAAGAAGACCGGCGGCGTGACCATCAGCCACCTGCGCTTCGGCGACAAGCCCATCCGCAGCCCCTACTACATCAACAAGGCCGATTTCGTAGCCTGCCACAATCCCAGCTACGTGACCCAGGGCTTCAAGATGGTCAACGACGTGAAGCCCGGCGGCGTGTTCCTCATCAACTGCCAGTGGAGCTTCGAGGAGCTGTGCCACCACCTGAACGCCGAGTCCAAGCGCTATATTGCCCGCAACAACATCAAGCTCTACACCATTGATGCCATCGACCTTGCCATCGAGATCGGCATGGGCAAGCGCACCAACACCATCCTTCAGTCCGCCTTCTTCGCTCTGGCCAACGTCATGCCCCAGGAGGAGGCCATCCGATACATGAAGGAGGCCGCCACCAACTCCTACCTGAAGAAGGGCCAGGACATCGTGGACATGAACCACAAGGCCATCGATCTGGGCGCCACCGCCTTCGTGAAGATCGACGTGCCCGCCGACTGGGCCGATGCCGTGGATGACGCCACCCCCGCCAAGCTGGACGGCCCCGCCGCTCTGGTGGACATGGTGGAGAACATTCTGGAGCCCGTGGACCGGATGGACGGCGACAGCCTGCCCGTCTCCAAGTTCGTCCCCCATGTGGACGGCACCTTCCAGCAGGGCGCTTCCGCCTACGAGAAGCGCGGCGTGGCCGTGTCCGTTCCCGCGTGGGATCCCGCCAAGTGCGTCCAGTGTAACCAGTGCTCCTACGTCTGCCCCCACGCCACCATCCGTCCCTTCGCCCTCACCGAGGAGGAGGCAGCCGCTGCTCCCGCCGGGGCGCAGATCGTGGACATCAAGGCCGGCAAGGGCAATGGCGTTTACAAGTACACCCTGTCCGTCAGCCCGCTGGACTGCATGGGCTGCTCCGTGTGCGTGGGCGTCTGCCCCACCAGGAGCCTGACCATGGTCCCGCTGGAGCAGGAAGCCCCCCGTCAGGCCGTGTTCAACTACATGGTCAGGGAAGTGGCCCCCAAGGCCGACATGGAGGGCGTCGCCACCGTCAAGGAGAGCCAGTTCAAGCAGCCGCTGCTTGAGTTCTCCGGCTCCTGCGCCGGCTGCGCCGAGACCAGCTACGCCCGTCTGGTGACGCAGGTCTGCGGCGACCGGATGTATATCTCCAACGCCACCGGCTGCTCCTCCATCTGGGGCGGCCCGGCCGCCACCTCTCCCTATACCGTCAACAAGGCCGGCAAGGGTCCCGCCTGGGCCAACTCCCTGTTCGAGGACAACGCCGAGCACGGCCTGGGCCTGCATCTGGGCCAGAAGGTCATCCGCCAGAGCCTTGCCGACAAGACCCGCCAGCTGCTGGCCGGTCACTGCGCCGACGCCGTCCGCGAGGCCGCCCAGAAGTGGCTGGACACCATGGACGACGGCGCGGCCAACGGCCCCGCGGCCAAGGCGTATATCGCCGCGCTGGAGGACTCCGTCAACACCATCGACGAGACCATCGAGTTCCTTGAGAGCGACATGGCCCGGGAGATGCTGGGCGACCAGCAGGCCAAGATGGTGGCCGACGCCAAGGCCCACAAGGCCGCCGGCGGCAAGTGGTGCACCTGCCCCGCCTGTGCGCTGGGCCGGGAGATCCTCGACAAGAAGGAGTACCTCAACAAGAAGTCCGTGTGGATTTTCGGCGGCGACGGCTGGGCCTACGACATCGGCTACGGCGGACTGGATCACGTCATCGCCACCGGCGAGGATGTGAACATCTTCGTGTTCGACACCGAGGTCTACTCCAACACCGGCGGTCAGGCCTCCAAGGCGTCCAACATCGGTCAGGTGGCGCAGTTCGCCGCCGCGGGCAAGAACATCGCCAAGAAGAGCCTTGCCGAGATCGCCATGCAGTACGGCTACGTCTACGTGGCGCAGGTGGCCATGGGCGCCAACCCCAACCAGACCCTCACTGCCATCCGGGAGGCCGAGGCCTATCACGGCCCGTCTCTCGTCATCGGCTACGCCCCCTGCGAGATGCACTCCATCAAGGGCGGCATGGCCAACTGTCAGTCCGAGATGAAGAAGGCCGTGGACTGCGGCTACTGGAACCTGTTCCGCTACAACCCCCAGAACCGGGCCGCGGGCAAGAACCCCTTCACGCTGGACTCCAAGGCGCCCGCCGGCGGCTACCGTGAGTTCCTTATGAACGAGGCCCGCTACTCCGCCCTGACCCGCTCCTTCCCCGACCGGGCTGAGAAGCTCTTCGAGGAGAATGAGCAGGCCGCCATGGACCGCTGGAACCACCTCCAGAAGCTCATCGCCCTGTACGCCGACTGAGATTTTTCTCCGGCATAACGGAAAATGGCATTAAGAATGAAAAAACAGGCCCCGTCCATTGAAGTGCCCCCAAAAAGTTAGACAAATAATCTTAATAGAAGTTGTTCAAGCAGCCGAGAGGGCTTGCTGTCTGTGA
>CAKUKL010000308.1 GCA_934662925.1 uncultured Oscillospiraceae bacterium
AAAGAAGCGCACAGGGGATAATCCCCTGTGTACCCCTTAGAGGGGTCTGGCAGAGTCTTGTCATTGCTATGCCGCAGAAGTTCTGCCGACTCCTTCGGTAAGACGCAGTCCTCCTCTTTCCGCTGCCGCTGCTGCAGGTGTATCACTAGGAGCCCGGTGAGGGTTTTTCTCGACCCCATTTCTTTTGTTTGCGTACAAAAGAAACGGTGTCGAACCGCCAAAGAAAATACGCCGAAGGGGTGCGTCAAAAACTTTCGGATTTAAGCCACTGACGAGAGAGCGCTCCTTCGTTAAGACGCCGTACTTCTCTTTCCGCTGGCGCTGCTCTGGTGCGGACTTGCGAGGTTTGCGCTCTACAGCGCCGCAGCAGCAATGGCCAAGCACTGTGTAGGCGCTGACCGATGGCCGTACCAGCTATAACAAATTCCAATGGAGCGGCAGCGATAATTAGCGGCTTCGCGTGTCGGCTTACCCCGCGCCGGAAATAGGCGGACGCACTATTTGATTGCGTCCCCGTAAAAAATGGGTTCTTAGGGTGAAAACGCTATGAGCGAGAACGCGTCTTTTGCGTTCGAAGTCGAATCCGCGTTTTCTCCCTAAGCGCATTTTTGCCTACTTTTTGTGCGCACAAAAAGTAGGTCGCCGTCAGGCGAAACCTGACAGTTTCTTTCTTTCACAAAGAAGAAAAAAGCGGAGTTGGGGCCCCTGCCCCAACAATTTAATCTTCGGTGTAACCGAAGTTGTGAATTGCATTCACATTATCTCTCCAGTTTTCCTTCACCTTCACCCACGTCTCCAGATAAACCTTGGCGCCCATGAAGGCTTCCATATCCTCTCTGGCCTGAGTGGATATCTTCTTGAGCATGGAGCCCTTCTTGCCGATGATGATGCCCTTGTGGGACTCCTTCTCACAGTAGATGGTCACGTGGCAGTCGATAATGTCGTCATCCCGCTGGGAGAACTTTGTCACCTCCACGGCGGTGCCGTGGGGGATCTCCTTATCCAGATTGCGCAGCAGCTTCTCCCGGACGATCTCCGCCATGATCTGGCGCTCCGGCTGGTCGGTGACCACGTCGTCGGGGAAGAGCTGCGGCCCCTCGGGGATCCAGCCGGACAGCACGCCCAGCAGCTCGTCCACCCCTTCGCCGGTCATGGCGGAGATGGGCACCACCGCCGTCCAGTCGAAGGCCGCGGCGTACACGGCGATGACGGACAGCAGCTTTTCCTTCTCCACCGTGTCGATCTTGTTGATGACCAGCGCCGCCGGGACGTTCAGCGTTCTGATGCGGGCGATGAGCTCCTCCTCGGCGGGACCGATGCGGTCGATGGGTTCCACCAGCAGCATAACGCCGTCCACGTCGGCCACCGACTGGCGCACCACCTTCACCATGTAGTCGCCCAGCCGGGTACGTGCCTTGTGCAGGCCCGGGGTGTCCACAAACACGAACTGGGTGTCCCCACGGTTCAGGACGGCGCAGATGCGGTTGCGGGTGGTCTGGGGCTTGGAGGAGACGATGGCGATCTTCTCCCCCACCAGCGTGTTGGTCAGGGTGGACTTGCCCACATTGGGCCGCCCGCAAATTGTAATGATTCCGGATTTTTTGATCTCAGACATCAGATGATCCTCAACTTTCTTTTGTAATGTTCAAAACGGCATTGAGCTTTTGCCGGTTTTGTCGGATGTATGGCGCTTCAGCTCTCCCGGGTGATGCCGAGGCTGGCGAGGATGGCTTCCTCCCGCGCCCGCATCTGGGCCTTCTGGGGGCCTTCGTCCAGATGGTCGTAGCCCAGCAGGTGGAGCACGGAGTGCACCACCAGATAGGCCAGCTCCCGCCGGTTGGAGTGGCCGTACTCCTTCGCCTGTGCGGCCACATGTTCCATGGAGATCACCATATCCCCCAGCGGGATCAGGCCGGAGCCAGGGTCCGCGTCTTCCGGACCGGGAAGCTCGCCGGGGGTCAGCTCGAACTCCGGAAAGCTGAGCACATCGGTGGCCCGGTCCACCTGACGCATATCCAGATTGATCTGGTGGATGACCTCGTCGTTGGTGAGGAGCACATCCACCTCGCAGGGGTGCTCCAGCCCTTCCGCCGCCAGCGCCGTGCGGATGACCTTGCGGATGAAAGCCCGCTGGCTGTCGTTGACGCCGGGGACGTCGGCGGTGATGGGGATATAATTGCGCTTTGCCATTACTTTTTTCCCTTTCCGTTCCGGCGGTTCTCGTCGTCCTCATAGGCCTTGATGATGCGCTGGACGATGACGTGGCGCACCACGTCCGCCTCGCCCAGACGGCAGATGGCGATGTCCTCCACGCCCTTGAGCACCCGCATGGCCTCCTTCAGGCCGGAGGTCTTGTCGGCGGGCAGGTCGATCTGGGTGATGTCGCCGGTGATGACGATCTTGGAGCCGAAGCCCAGCCGGGTCAGGAACATTTTCATCTGCTCCCGGC
>CAKUKL010000309.1 GCA_934662925.1 uncultured Oscillospiraceae bacterium
AAGGGGATCTCGGCCGTGGCCATGATCTTCTGATACTCGTTGGTCAGGCGGCTCTCCTGCTGGCGCAGGGGGATGTTGGCCTCGCAGTACAGCTTCTTCTGCAGGTCCATGGAAACGAAATACTGCTTGCCGAATTCCTTCTCGATGTCCGCGCGGAAGGGGCTGGCCGCGATGGCCTCGCTGAGGGCGACCTGATCGCCGCTGATCGTGGGCAGCGTGTCCTGAAGATAGTTGATCTCCGTCTCATAGAACTCGTCTCTGGTATCCAGCGTGTGACGGATGTGGGCGACGGAAAACAGCGTGGAAAGCTCGCAGTTCTCGCGGTCCATCTCAAAGAGGAGCGCGCGCAGCGCCTCATAGCTCTCCGCGTGCTCCACCGCGTCCTTCCACGCGGCGAGCTTTCCGCGGTAGCCCTCCAGGTCGGGGCGCTTGTACTCCAATGTTGAAAATTTGAAATGATCCATAGAGTTTTGGGTCCTCCTGTCAATGATGTTGAAATTATTTTCTTACTAAATACAATCATACACCAGAACGGACGAAAATCAACCTATTTCTTTGAACCGCTTATGATGTGAGCCTGTCAGCCGAGGGTAAAGATATCAAAACAGGCAGGGCGGAGAATTTCCGCCCTGCATGCGCAGAGATATGCTGCTTCCGTATTATTTCGATCCTTGCTGATACTTTTTTGGAGGTACTCTTGTTCCCCACGATGAAGCCCTTGTACCTCACCGCGGGTCCGGTTTTTACCGATTACTTCTCCTCCAGATACCCATCTTTTCCGCATCGCGGATAAGTTCCTCACGGAAATCGGGGTGGGCGATGGAGATAATGCGCTCGGCGCACTCCCACGTGGACGCGCCCTTCAGGTTCACCATGCCGTACTCTGTCACCAGATACTGGATATTCGCCCGGGTGTCCGTCACGATGGATCCCTCCGCCAGCGTGGGCCGGATGCGGGAGCGGACCACGCCGTCCTTCCCCGTCACCGTGGAGGACAGGCAGATGAAGCTCTTGCCGCCTTTGGAGAGATAAGCTCCCAGCACAAAGTCCAGCTGCCCGCCGGCCCCGGAAATGTGCTTCGTCCCGGCGCTCTCCGCGTTCACCTGCCCGAACAGGTCCACGTCCACCGCGTTGTTGATGAAGATGAAATTGTCCAGCTGGGCGATCACCCGCACGTCGTTGGTGTAGTCCACCGGGGCGGACAGGCAGGCGGGATTTTCGTGGAGATAATCATACAGCTTCTGGGTGCCTGCGCCGAGGGCGTAGGTCTGCCGGCCCCGATCCAGATTCTTGTTGGCACCGGTGATCTTGCCCGCCTTCGCGATGTCCACGAAAGCGTCCACGTACATTTCCGTGTGCACGCCCAGATCCTTCAGATCAGACTGGGCGATCATCATGCCAACGGCGTTGGGCATGCCGCCGATGCCCAGCTGGAGGCAGGCTCCGTTCGGGATCTCCGGCACCACCAGCTCCGCCACCGCCCGGTCTACGTCGGACGGCACCGCGGAGCCCAGCTCCCACATGGGTGGGTTTCCGCCCTCCACGATGTAGTTCACGTCGGAGATGTGGATCCGGTGCTCCCGGTCGCCCATACACCGCGGCATCCGGGCGTTCACCTCAACGATCACCACCTCCGCCGCCTCGCACACCGCGCTCATGTGGGACGCGTTGGGGCCGAAGCTGAAATAGCCGTCCTCGTCCATCAGGGACACCTGAAACATGGCCGCCTTGATGGGCCGCAGGTCCTCCCGGTAGAACCGGGGCAGCTCAGAATAGCGCATGGGGCCGTAGAAGGCCCGGCCGTCGGCGGTCATCTTCCGCTCCACTCCGGACATGTGCCAGGAGTTCCAGGTAAAATGCCGCCAGGCCTCGGGCACCGCCATGATGGCCGGAGTCTCAAACAGGATGCCGCCCCGGACCTTCACGTCGGTAAGCTCCTCATAACGGGCGGCCAGCGCCCGGTCCAGCGCACGGGGCGTCCCCGTGCACCAGCCGTAGTCCACCCAGTCCCCCGAGTGGATCACCTGCACCGCTTCCTCCGCGCGGCGGAGCTTTTCCGCGTATAATTTCTTGTAGTTCATATAATTGTTGTTCTTTTACTCACGCTTCGCCTGTTCACGACGCGCGGCTTCCCTCCGACTCAGGCTAGTCTGCGGGACGCTGTGCGTCCCTGCGCTCGCCTTCACTCCAGTCCATCCGCGCTGCTCACGACGGCTCAGACGCTGTAATCAAAGAATCCTTTCCCAGCCTTACGTCCCAGATGGCCGGCGCGGACCAGCTTGCGCATCAGCAGAGAAGCGCGGTACTTGGAGTCATGGGTCTCATTGTAGATGGTATCCATGATGGCAAGGCAGACGTCCAGACCGACAAGGTCGCCCAGATGCAGGGGACCCATGGGATGATTCGCGCCCAGCTGCATGGCCTTATCACGTCCTCGGCGGTGGCAAC
>CAKUKL010000310.1 GCA_934662925.1 uncultured Oscillospiraceae bacterium
GTTCAGAGCCACTGGTGCGGCTCCGGCGGAGCAAAGGGAAAATTCAGCGGCTCTGAGTAGGGTTTTTGTTCTCGGGGTCGTTGTTCTTTTTGTTTTCGGGGGACTGCTTTTTCTTGTTGTCGGGCGTGTTCTTCTTGTTTTCAGGATAGGAATTCTGCTTGTTGTCGTACTTGCTCATTTGTGTTCACCTCACTATCCCAAGTATGCATCGTCCGGCGCAAAAATATACCGAAAATATTCAATTAGGGATACACAACTGCCGCGGACTGTGATATAATTTTTATAACATATAACCTGCCGGAAGGGTGATTACATTGAAATGTCCGTACTGTGCCCATCTTGAAAGCAAAGTGGTGGATTCCCGTCCCGCGGAGGAGGGGAGCAGCATCCGCCGCCGCCGGGAGTGCCTTGCCTGTCACAAGCGATTCACGACCTATGAGACCATGGAGAGCCTGCCGCTGGTGGTCATCAAGAAGGACGGTAGCCGTCAGGCCTTTGACAAGAGCAAGCTGCTGAGCAGCATGCTCAAGGCCTGTGAAAAGCGGTCGGTGTCCGTGGCCACGCTGGAGCGGATGACGGACGAGATCGAGCAGTCCCTCCAGAATGAGATGGAGCGCGAGGTGAGCAGCGCTGAGATTGGCGAGCTGGCCATGGAAAAGCTGAAAAACGTGGACGAGGTGTCCTACGTCCGGTTCGCGTCGGTGTACCGCCAGTTCAAGGATATCGGTACCTTTATGGATGAGCTGAACAAGCTGCTCAAGGAGAAATAAGGTGAAAAATGGCCGAGCTTTATGCCCGGCCATTTTTGCGTTCAGAGCAGGTTTTTCAGGGTCGGGAGCTCCGCTTCCAGCAGCAGATCCAGCAGCGTGATGAGCCGGGCGTTTGCGGCGGCGTACTCCGCGGGCTGGCGCTCCTGCCCGTCGAGGAAGGCAAGCACCTCCTGAAACGAGGTCAGGATGGCGTCGATGTCCTCGTGGCGCAGGGTGGTGTGCAGGTAAAAGGCGTTGTTCTCCCAGATGCCGGCAGCCTGCCGGGTGATCTCGTCCGCGTCCTGCCAGCGGTCCTCGTCCACCAGCTGCTGGGCCTGAATCAGCAGTTCGGTGAGCTGCCCGGTGAAGTGCCGCAGGTAGAGCACGTGGGCGGCGGACAGCCCGGCCAGAGCCAAAATCAGCGCCGCCGAGATCCACAGCCGCTTCATCGCACCGCCTCCTTGGGAACGCAGTAGGTGTTTCCACCCTCGTCCACCGTCATGAGGAACACCTGCTCCGGACGCTCCACGCCATGGCTGGCCAGCTGCTTTTGCAGCCAGACCTCCTCATAGCCCCGGCCCTTCAGATTGCGGGACAGCAGCCGCCCGTCGCTGATGAGGATGACGGGCAGGCCAGTCTCCTCGGGGGTCAGCCCCATCTGGGCGGCGGTGACGGGCTTGTCTGCGGTGTAGGGCAGGACGGACAGCCGCCCATTCGTTTCCAGCACGGCGAATTTGACGGACTGAAAATCCGCATAGCCCTGTCCCCGAAGCTCCTCCAGCAGCTCGTCGATGGTGAAGCGGTTCCGACGCAGCTCCCGTTCCTGCACGACGCCGTTCTCCACCACGATGGACGGCCGCCCGCACAGCAGGGCCCGGAACCGGATGGAGCGCACGGTCAGCACGGACAGGATGGAGGCTACGGCCAGCAGCGTGACGATGGGGATGACGCCGGAGAGCAGGGGAATGCCGTTATCCTGCATGGGCACGGAAGCCAGATCCGCGATGATGAGGGCGAGGACCAACTCCGACGGCTCCAGCTCGCCGATCTGCCGCTTGCCCAGCAGGCGGATGCCCACGATGATGAGCAGATAGAGAATAATGGTGCGGATAAGGACGACAAACATAGCTTCACCCCGGTTCAAACGTGTACTTGATCATATTGCCCCGCCGGAGGGCAGGATATGCCTGCGGTTTGTCCAAAATTACGATTTTGCGTTTTTCGGGGAAAAGCGGGCGGCTTGTCCTTGAGTTTTTCTCAAATCTGCGGTAAAATTTTAAAAATACCAAAGAGGTGGCGATAATATTTGAAAGCAACGCTGATTTTGGCCAACGGAGCCGTGTTCCAGGGCGAATCCATCGGCGCCTGCGGTGACCGGATATGCGAGATGGTATTCAACACCTCCATGACCGGTTATCAGGAGATCCTGACCGATCCGTCCTATGCCGGACAGGGCATCGTCATGAGTTATCCGCTGATCGGCAACTATGGCGTCAACAGTGAGGACAACGAGTCCGGCCGTCCCTGGGCGGAGGCGTTCATCGTCCGTCATCTGGCCCCCCGGGGCAGCAATTTCCGCTGTGAGGGAACGCTGGACAGTTATCTGAAAGAGCATGATATCGTAGGCGTGGAGGGCGTGGATACCCGGGCGCTTACCCGTATCCTCCGCAATCAGGGAACCATGAATGGCATGAT
>CAKUKL010000311.1 GCA_934662925.1 uncultured Oscillospiraceae bacterium
CCTTTGATCTGCCGTGGAGTTTCGCGCGGGACCGACCCATCCGGCCGCGCCGTTACAGTTTTTCCGCCACACGCAGCTTGGCGCTGCGGGCGCGGGGATTTTCTTCCAGTTCCTCTTCTCCGGCCACGATGGGCTTTTTGCCCACCAGCCTGACCTGAGGCTTCTTGCCGCACACGCACACCGGGAAATCCGGCGGACAGGTACAGCCCTTGGCCCAGCCCGCGTAAGCAGTCTTGACCAGACGATCCTCCAGCGAGTGGAATGAGATGACCGCCAGCCGCCCGCCCGGGTTCAGCCGGGGCAGGACGCTGTCCAGCATCCGCTCCACCTCGCCCAGCTCGTCGTTGACGGCGATGCGGATGGCCTGAAAGGACCGCTTGGCCGGGTGCTGCTTTTCCCGCTGGGCCTTGGCGGGCATGGCCCCGCGGATGATGTCGGCCAGCTCTCCCGTGGTCTCCACGGGCTTGTCCGAGCGCCGTCTCACGATGGCGGCGGCGATAAGGCCGGAGTAGCGCTCCTCGCCGTACTGCCAGAGGATGCGCTTGAGCTCCTCCTGACTCCAGCCGTTGACCACGTCATAAGCCGTCAGGGCGGCGGACTGATCCATCCGCATATCCAGCGGGGCGTCCTGCAAATAGGAGAAGCCCCGGGAGCCGTCGTCCAGCTGGGGGGAGGAGACGCCCAGATCAAAGAGCATCCCGTCCACTGCCGGGACGTTCAAATTATCAAGAATGGAGGCGATATCGCCGAAGTTGCCGTGGACGAGGGTCACCTTGTCCATGTGGCCCTCCAGCCGCCCGGGGGCCGCATCCAGCGCCGCCTGATCCCGGTCGATGCAGATGAGCCGCCCGGTGGTGAGCCGGGAGATGATCTCCCGGGAGTGCCCTGCCCGGCCCAGCGTGCCGTCCACGTAAATGCCGTCCGGCCTGATGTTCAGCCCCTCGATGCACTCGCGGAGCAGAACGGGCTTGTGCGTATATTCCATGGCTCAGATCCCCAGCCCTTCCAGCAGCTTCGCGATGTTCTCGGGATTGAGCTGCTGACGGGTCTTTTCCTTCCAGCTGTCGGCGCTCCAGATCTGGGCGCGGTCGTTGTTGCCGGTGATGACCACGTCACGGTCGATCCTGGCGTAATCCTTCAGATAGCCGGGCACCTGAAAGCGCCACTGCTTGTCCGCCTCGCACAGCTGGGCGGAGGCGAAGAACACGTCCATGGACGCGGCCTGCGCGGTGGTGAGACCCGCCACCCGCTCCTGCAATTTATTCCACGCGGCCAGCGGATAGAGCGTCAGGTTCTCCTTGACGCCCACGGCCAGATAAAAGGTGCTGCCCAGCTCCTCCCGGAGCTTGGCGGGAACGATCAGACGGCCGGCATTGTCGATGCTGTGCTCATAGGTGCCGGTCATGCTGTTCCCTCCAATCTACTCCGATTTATGGATAGATTACTCCATTTCACTCCAATAGTGGTTTTAGTATACCCTCTCCCTTTTCAAAAAGCAAGCACTTTTTCTCAGAAAAAATGAGCGGTAGCAACGCTTTCCGGGCTTTTTTGCGCACTAAAACATGCGTTCTACTGCCTGAATTTTTCCTGAACGCAGGTTCTTGTGTCATATTTATTTTGCACCCACAACATCTTGTAATTTCCGTGTAAAAACGAAAAAATCCCGGCACATAATCCTGTGCCGGGATTTTTTATGTCAATTAAATCCGGAAAAACTTTCTTCTCAATTATTTTCCGCTTCCACGTCATAGACGCGGCTGTTGGCGGCGGGGGCGGGAGCGCTGCTGCCCGCGGCGGTGTGGAACCGGGCGCGGACCTGATTCATCTCGCTGTGGGCGTCGGCCAGAGCCTCCGCCGTCCGGCGCAGGACGTCCTCGCAGTACTCGTTGGCAGCGTGGCGGACCTCCTTGGCCTTGCCCTCGGCCTGCGCCACCATCTCGTTGGCCCGCTGGCGGGCCTGAGACATGAGCTGGTTCTCGTCCACCATCTGCTTGGCCTCGATCTCCGCGCGCTTGCGGATCTCGTCGGCCTCCCGCTTGGCGGCGGCCACATACTCGTTGCGGGCGTTGAGGATCTTCCGCGCCTCGGCCAGCTCCACCGGGAACTGGGCCTTGATGTCATCCAGCAGATCCAGCGCCTTGTCCCGCTCAATGACGCATTTTCCGTTGCTCAGCGGGGCGTTCTTCGCCTCGTCGATCATATCGAACAGCATATCCACCAGTTCTTCCACGCCGGTAGCCATGACATTCACTCCTCTTCCTTTTTAATGGTGTGCTCCATCCGTTTCTTTACGTCCGGAATGATCTGCCGGGGCACAAAGTCGGACAGGTCCGCCCCGTACCGGGCCATCTCCTTCACCACGGAGGAGCTGAGGTAGGCATACTTGGGGCTGGTATACAGAAACACCGTGTCCAGCCGGGAGTACAGCTTGGCGT
>CAKUKL010000312.1 GCA_934662925.1 uncultured Oscillospiraceae bacterium
CCCCCGCCCCCAGCAGGATGATGGCCACGCCGGTGACGGTGTCATACCCCGCCGCCACCACGATGGGCAGCACCAGCGGGTAAAAGGCAATGGTCTCCTCCGCCATGCCGAAGGTGGTGCCGCCCAGGGCGAAGGCGCACATGAGGATGGGGATGAGCAGCTTTTCCCGGCCCCTGAGCTTCCGGATGATGTTGGAAATGCCCGCGTCGATGGCCCCGGTCCTGGACACCACCCCCAGAAAGCCGCCCACCATGAGGATGAACGCGGCGATGTCGATGGCCTCGTAAAGGCCCTCCAGCGGGGCCATGACCACGGCGGACAGGGGCTGCTTTTCGTCCTCCACCCGGTGGTAGGTCCCGGCGATGGGTTCGCCGTCCGGCCCGTAGTCGTACGCGCCGGAGGGGATGACCCACGTCAGGACGGTCATGAGCAGGATGATGAGGAACAGCACCGTGTAGGCCGAGGGCATTCTGAACTTGCCCATACGCGTCCCTCCTATCCCGTGACCCGGGTGCCCGCCCGGCCGTCCAGCGCCGCAAGGCCCAGCTCCAGCGAGGTGATGATGGCAATGCGCCCGGGGGCGGAGCGGGCGAAGGCGGCGGCCGCCTCCACCTTGGGCAGCATGGAGCCCTCGCCGAACTCCCCGGCGGCGGCATAGCGGTCCAGCTCCTCCGCCGTGACCTCCCCCAGATCCCGCTGGTCGGGCTTGCCGAAGCTCACCGCCACGGCGGGCACCTCCGTGAGGATCATGAGGATGTCGGCCTCCATCTCCTGTGCCAGACGGCAGGCGGCCAGATCCTTGTCAATGACGGCGGCCACGCCCTTGAGGGAGCCGTCCGGCTGCTCCAGCACCGGCACGCCGCCCCCGCCGCAGGCGATGGTCACCGTGGTGTCCCACAGGGTGCGGATGGTGCCGATCTCCACGATGCGCCGGGGCTTGGGAGAGGGCACCACCCGCCGCCAGCCCCGGCCGGAGTCCTCCTTCATGGTGAACCCCTTTTCCTCCTCCAGCCGGATGGCCTGCTCCTCGGTGTAGAAGGGGCCGATGGGCTTGGTGGGGCGGCGGAAGGCGGGATCCGCCGGGTCCACCACCATCTGGGTCACCACCGTCACCACCGGGATGTGCCGTCCCCGGCGGTGGAGTGCGGCGGTGAGGGCCTGCTGCAAGTGGTAGCCGATATAGCCCTGACTCATGGCGCCGCACACGTCAAAGGGCATGGGCGGCGTCACGTCCGCCGCCGTCTCGCTGGCCAGCAGGATGCGGCCCACCTGTGGGCCGTTGCCGTGGACCACCGCCAGCTCGTACCCGGCGCAGGACAGCTCCGCCAGCTGCTCCGCCGTCCGCCCGGCCACCTGAAGCTGGCTTTCCGCCGTGGGGGGCAGGGCCTTGTCCTCCAGCGCGTTGCCGCCCAGCGCGACAACGACCTTCACCGGGCCGCTCATACGGTGGCCACCATGACGGCCTTGATGGTGTGCATCCGGTTCTCCGCCTCGTCGAACACCACGGAGTGGGGGCCGCGAAATACCTCGTCGGTGACCTCCCGGATGTCCACGCCCTTTTCCTTCCACTCCCGGGCGGTCTTCGTCTCAAAGTCGTGGAAGGAGGGCAGGCAGTGCATGAACAGCACGTCGGGGTTGCCGGTGGCGGCCAGCATGTCGTCGTCGATGCGGTAGGGAGCCAGCAGCTTGGCCCGCTCCGGGATGAGGTCCTCCTCTCCCATGGAGGCCCAGATGTCGGAGTAGAGCACGTCGGCCCCCCGGAGGTCGTCGATGCTGTCGGAAAGGCGGATATCCGCGCCGGACTTCTCTCCCTCGGCTTGACAGGCGGTGAGCACCGACTTGTCCGCCCCGTCGATGAGGGCCTGCGGGCCGTAGCCCACGAAGTCCACCCCCATCTTGGCGCAGCCGTACATCCACGCGTAGGCCATGTTGTTGCGCACGTCGCCCACGAAGGCCACCTTGCAGCGGTTCAGGGGCTTTGCGATGTGTTCCTCCATGGTCAGCATATCGGCGAGGATCTGGGTGGGGTGGTCAAGGTCGGTCAGGCCGTTGAATACCGGCACGCCGGAGTATTTCGCCAGATCCACCACCGCCTGCTGGTCGTAGCCCCGGTACTCGATGCCGTCGAAGAACCGGCCCAGCACCTTGGCGGTGTCCTCCAGCGACTCCTTTTTGCCCATCTGGGAGGAGCCGGGATCCAGATAGGTGACGTGGCCGCCCTCCTCCCGGGCTGCCACCTCGAAGGAGCAGCGGGTGCGGGTGGAGGTTTTCTCGAAGAGCAGCACGATGTTTTTGCCCTTCAGGGCCTCGCCGTGGAGGCCCATGCGCTTTTTGGCCTTCAGGTCCCGGGCCAGATCCAGCAGGTAGCGGATCTCGGCGGCGGACAGGTCCTGAAG
>CAKUKL010000313.1 GCA_934662925.1 uncultured Oscillospiraceae bacterium
TTCGGCAGATACAGCAGGTTTTCGCGCAGCGTCAGCGACGCGTTGTACGCCCCGGTCTGGTACACCTCCACCGGCGCGGTGAGGTAAATGGTCTCGCCCATGCTGTTGGTCACACGGAACTCCACCTCGTGGACGCCCACCTCGCTGATGCTGCCCTCGCCGCCCACCAGCGTGGCCTTGATCTTGTCGGTGAGGGAGCCGTCGATGGCGTCCTCCGCGGCAATGAGCTTCATCACGTCGGTGTACCGCCCGGCGACGAACACCAGCGGCTGGGACAGGGCGAACCGGGGGCTGTCATAGTCGGTGTACCGGACGGCGCGCTGGGCCTTGGCTACGTTTCCCGCCCGGTCGAAGGCGGCGTAGGTCACAGTGACCGTCTTGTCCGCCGAAATGCTGGACACGCTCTCCACCACGAGGGAGCCGGTGACCACGCCGTCCCGGCTGTCCCACGCGGACACGCCCTCCAGCAGCGCCACCTCCGGCGAGGAGACGGACAGGGAGATCTCGTCCCCCGTGAAGCTGATCTCCGGGGGCTCCCGGTCCTCATTCCGGCGCTCCGTACAGACATACCAGACAAAGGCGGCGCAGCACAGCGCGGCCGCCGCCAGAAGAAGCCATATTTTAGCCTTGCTCTTCTTCACGCAGCATTCTCCTTGCGAAAGTTCTTAAAACCACTCCGGCTCGGCCGTTTCCACGTCCCGGCCCTCCAGCAGCGCCCGGGGGTTGTCCTCCAGCAGCCGCTGGGCAAGCTCCTCGGAGTACTCGTCGGCGATGAGATCCCGGACGTCGGCCATCCACGGGGTTCGCACGATGGGGGAGTGGGCGTCGCTGGCCACGAAGGACACAAAGCCACGGTCCAGCAGTTCCAGCGCCGTCGCCTCCTCTGCCGGGCCGAACCGGCCCAGCAGACTGCCCTTGTTCACCTGAAGCAGGCAGCCCAGCTCGACCCAGCGGTTCAGCAGCTCGGGGGACTGCTGGACATAGTAGTACCGTTCCGGGTGGGCCACGATGGGGCGGAAGCCCAGCGCGGCCACCTCGGCCAGAATTTCGGTGGCTTGCTGTCCGTAGCCCCCGAAGGGAAACTCGATGAGGGGATACCGGGAGCCTGCCAGCGGGATGAGCTTGCCCGTCCGCAGCAGCTCCGGCACCTCCGGCGTGCCGAAGATCTCCATGCCGGGCAGGATATCGACAGGAATATTTGCGTTATGTACCGCCTGACAGAACGCGGAAAAAGTGCGTTGAAGCGTCTCATCCCGGAAATTGGGACGGTTCCCCGGCAGATTGCTGTGGGGGGTGGCGACGATGGTGCGGACGCCGCTCTCGCCCGCCATTTCCGCCATGGCGAGGGCGGTCTCCATGTCCCGGGCGCCGTCGTCCAGTCCGGGCAGAATGTGCGTATGGATATCGATCATTCTTCCAGCGCCCCCACGTCACGCAGCTGCTGGACGAACTCCTCCGCGTCCCGCAGGGCGGTGTCATAGTCCACGTCGTACTCCGCCGTGACCCGCTCCGCCAGCTCGGGGAGGGTGCGGTCCTCTGCCAGCTGGTCGAAGATGAACCGGCCCGCCTCGTTCATGGTGATGAGCCCGTTGAATTTTGCCGCGGCCGCGCCCACGGGCACCAGAATGTGCTCCCCGGCAATCTCCCGCATGATCAGATCCTTTGAAACTTTCATATGTGCCTCCGAAACAGTTTGGTCAGCACGCCGCACACCCTCATCGCCGCCGGGCGGAGAGGAATGACGCGCACCCAGATTTTTTCGAAAAACTCCCACCAGAAACAGCCGGGAGCCTGTATTTTTCCCTTGCGGCGGACCTTGCGCACCACGGCGAAGACCTGATCCCGCCGGACGCCGTGCTCCAGCACGGTCTGGGCGTCTCCCGCCATGCAGTATGTATCATTCTCCACGCGGCAGACGCGGTGCAGGACGTAGGCCCCGCTGTCCCGCCGGTAGAGGGCCATATCGCCGGTCTTCAGGGGCCGGTCAGGACGGGACAGATACACCGTGTCCCGCCCGGGGGCCAGAAAGGGCAGCATGCTGCCGCCGGTGACGCCCAGCGGGAGCAGATCTGCGGCGTTGAGCAGTTCCCGGTAGCTCTCCATGAGCTGGGCGGTGTCCACAGTTTTGGTCCGCTCCTCCATCACTCCGCCTCCCGGGATTCAGCCCGCACCGTGCCGTCGTGGACTGCGTACTGCCGGGTGCAGAACTTCATGGTGCCCGGCCGGTGGGTGACGAAAATGCAGGTGTGGACAAGGCCGCTGTCCATGAGATTGCGGAGCATCCGCTCTTCGGTGGTCTCGTCCAGCGCGGAGGTGGCTTCGTCCAGCAGCAGGATGGGCGCGCCCCGGAGCAACGCCCGGGCCACGGCCAGCCGC
>CAKUKL010000314.1 GCA_934662925.1 uncultured Oscillospiraceae bacterium
GCCCTCGTCCGCCAGCTCCTCCCGCGTCCGGAGCACCGCGTGGTGCTCCACGGCGGTGGAGACGATGTGCCGCTTGCCCCGGCGCTTTCCCTCCGCCGCGGCGGAGCGCAGGGCCTGATTGTCCGCCTCGCTGCCGCCGGAGGTGAAGATGATCTCCCCGGGGCGGCAGCCCAGCGCGTCCGCCATGACGTACCGCGCGTCCTCCAGCGCCTCAGCCGCCCGCTGGCCCTCCTGATGCAGGCTGGACGGGTTGCCGTACAGGGCCATGGCGGCGGTCATGGCGTCCATGGCCGCCCGGCTCATGGCGGTGGTGGCGGCGTTGTCCGCGTAAATGCGCTCCATTACTTCCGCTCCGCCCGGAAGGCGTACCAGCCGGAGCGCTCCAGCCGCCGGGTAATGGCAAAGCCATTCTGCTCAATGGCGGCGGCCACCTCATCCGCCCTGGTGTCGATGATGCCGGAGGTGAGGAACACACCGCCCTCCGCCAGAAAGTCCCCGGCCACGGCGGACAGGGGGATGATGACGTCGGCCACGATGTTGGCCAGCACCACCTGATTTTCACCGGGGCGGAGCTTTGCCGCAAGCTTCGCGTCCCCCAGCACATTTCCGGCGTACACCGTGAGCCGGTCCCGGCCCACGCCGTTCATGGCGGCGTTTTCGTAGGCCACGTCAACCGCCTTGGGGTCGATGTCCACGCCGACGGCGCTCTCCGCGCCGAGGCCCAGCGCGGCGATGGCCAGAATGCCGGAGCCGCAGCCCAGATCCAGCACCTTGTCCCCCGGGCGCACCGCGTCCTCCAGCAGCTCAAGGCACAGCTGGGTGGTGGCGTGGGAGCCGGTGCCGAAGGTCAGCCCTGGGTTGAGGTACAGGGGCACCCGGCCATCGGGCACCTCCTGCCCCCGCATCCACTCAGGGACAATGTAAACGCGCTTTCCCACGGGGATGGGCTGGTAATACTTCTGCCACGAGGTGGCCCAGTTCTCCTCCCGGAGAGAGACGGTCTGAGGCTCGTACTCCTCCAGCCCGGTGAGGTACTGCCGGAGCTGGCGGCGGCCCTCGCCGCTGTCCGGGACGTAGAACTTCACCCGGCTGGCCCCCTTCATCCGGCGGGCCAGATCCTCGTCCACATAGTCCCAGTACTGGCGGTTCTGCTCCAGAAAGCGCAGAAAGTCGCCCTCTTCCTCCACCACCAGCCCGGTCATGCCGTTGCCGGTGAGCACGTCGCACACCCGGTCCAGCTTTTCCGCCGGGACGGGCAGGGTCACTTCCAGCCACAATTCACTCATGGTCAAATACCTCCTTATGGTTCATCCAGTCCGCCGCGCTCTAACCAGTCACGCTATGGATTCCGCCCATGGCCGGGCCGCTTTCGCGCCGTCTCGGGCTGGTCTTTGGGCCGCTGCGCGCCCCGCCGCTCGCCCTCGCTCTGTTCCAAGCGTCCCTATGGGCCTATCCGCCGCGCTCTAACCAGATCATCAATGCAGTCAGATCCGCCGGGCTGACGCCGGAGATCCGGCTGGCCTGCCCCAGATTCAGCGGGCGGATGGCGGCCAGCTTCTGCCGGGCCTCCAGCCGCAGGCCCTGAATGGACGCGTAATCCGTGTCCGGCGGGAGGGGATGGCCCTCAAGGCGGCGCAGCTCCTCCACCTGCCGGTCCTGCCGGTCGATATAGCCCTGATATTTCACGGTGATCTCCACCTGCTCCGCCACCTCCCGGGGCAGAGCGGGGCGCTCCGCATCGAAGGGGGCGAGGTCGGCGTAGCTCACCCGGGGCCGCCGCAGCAGATCCGCCAGCCGCGCCCCGTGGGGGCAGGGGGCTTCGCCCCGGGAGGCAAGCATTTCGTCCAGCGCCGGGGACGGGGCCGCCCCCGCATGCTCCAGACGGGCCGTCTCCCGCCTGACGGCGGCGTATTTTTCCTCCACCGCCCGGAGCCGCTCCTCCGGCACCAGCCCCACCCGGGCGCCGTAGCGGGTGAGCCGCTGGTCGGCGTTGTCCTGCCGGTGGATGAGCCGGTACTCCGTCCGGGAGGTCATCATGCGGTAGGGTTCCTCCGTGCCCTTGGTCACAAGGTCGTCGATGAGTACGCCGATGTACCCGTCCCCCCGGGAGAGGACGAGGGGTTCCTCCCCCTTGACCTTCAGCGCGGCGTTGATGCCCGCCACAAGGCCCTGTGCCGCCGCCTCCTCATAGCCGGAGGAGCCGTTGAACTGCCCCGCGCCGTACAGGCCGGGGACCTTTTTGCACTCCAGCGTGGGCAGCAGCTCGGTGGGGTCTACGCAGTCGTACTCGATGGCGTAGGCCGGGCGGGTCATCTCCGCGTATTCCAGCCCGGGGATGGTGTGGAGCATTTCCACCTGCACATCCT
>CAKUKL010000315.1 GCA_934662925.1 uncultured Oscillospiraceae bacterium
GATAAGATCTGCTCATAGTTCATACGAAGATATACTCCTTTTCCTGCTCCTCGCGCTTTTCGAAGATGAGGTGCTTTTCCTTGTATTTTTTCAGGATGAAGTGGGTGGCGGTGCCGGTGACATCCTCGAGGGGGGCCAGCCGCTCGCCCACGAACTGGGCCACTTCCTTCAGCGTCCGGCCGGAGATGATGACGGTCAGGTCGAAGGCGCCGCTCATGAGGTAGACGGACTCCACCTCGTCGTACTGGTAAATGCGCTCGGCCACCCGGTCGAAGCCCTCGCCCCGCTGGGGCGTGACCTTGACCTCGATGAGGGCGGTGACGGATTCCCGGTCGGTGCGGTCCCAGTCCACGATGGCCTTGTAGCCAAGGATGATCTTGTCTTCTTCGTATTTCTTGATGGCTGCCGCTACCTCTGCCTCGGGCATGTCTGCCATGGATGCCAGTTGTGCCTGGGTCAGGGTGCAGTCGTCTTCCAGCAGTTGTAACAGCTTTTTCATGAAGTTTCCTCCTTAAAATGGGGTGGCGGCGTGGGAAAGAGCGGCCGCCTCCGGTCCCGGCGCACGAAACGGGGAGAATATTCCGCTCTGACGCGCTGAACAGCTACATTATATACTTCCGGCCCGTGAATGGCAATCCTTTTTGCGCCGCCGCGCATTTCCTCTGAAATGAATTATATAAATAGGTAGCAAACCGAGAAAGTTTGGTGAATTTGCGGTAGCATTTCCATAAGCGAAATGATAAAATATCGCTGAAATCTGTGATTCCCCATTTCCCGAAAGGAGGAAAAGCAAGATGGAATACGCAGCTTTGATCAGCAGGATCCTGGAGGCGGAGCAGACCGCGCAGGAGATCAGCCGAGAAGCACATGAGAAGCAGGCGCGCATGGAGGCCGATCTCGAGCAGGAGACGGCGGCTGTGCGGGCCGATTATTTTGCCAGAGCGGACAAAAAGCTCGAGCAGTTCCGACAGGAGACGGAGCAGAAGAAGGCTCAGGCCATTGCCGCGCAGGACGCCCGCTTTGACGAGGCCCGGAAGAAGATGGAGCGGGCCTACGAGCGGTACGGCGACAACTGGGTGGACACCCTGTTCCGCCAGACCGTGGGGCAGACGCCGTGAGCGCCGGGTATGAGGCCCTGACCACCAAGGTCAAGGCCATGTACGGGAAGCGACTGCGGTACGCCGACTTCGTCCGCCTGTCCAAGCTGGGCTCGGTCAGCGAGATCTACGCCGACCTGCGGCAGCACCCGGTGTGGGGCGGCGCGGCGGCCCGCCTGACCGAGGAGGGCAAGTTCGGCCGGGCCCGTCTGGAGGCGGCTCTCCGGGAGCAGGTGCGGGAGGAGTACGTCCGCCTCACCGGCTTCATTCCCCGGAAGGACCGGGCGCTGATGGATTTCCCGGTGCTCCGGTCGGAGCTGGACGGCCTGCTGTTCACCCTGACCCGGCTTCAGGCCGGGCGCATCAAGGAGGTCGAGCCGCTGCCCACCCGGTTCATCCTGCACTCCAAAACCGATGAGTCGGCCTTGCCGCGGTGCACCGATTACGACGGCCTGCTGGACGCCGCGAAGGAGAGCATCTACTACGATACGCTCCTGAGCCTGCGGCCCGCCGACGGCGGCCTGCCCGACTACACTATCGCCGAGTCCATGCTGTTCGCCGTCTATTACAGCCACATGATGGATGTGGCGAAAAAGCGGTACGACGGCGACGTGCGGAAAATGATCCAGACCCGGCTGGGCACGCAGGTGGACCTGCTCAACATCATGCACATCCTGCGGATGAAGCGGTTCTTCCCCGACGAGAACAATTTCCTCACCATTCTCTATCCCTTCAACTACAAGCTCAAGCCCGAACAGGTCCGCGCCATGTGCGCGGCGGAGGGGGTGGACGGCGTCATGGCCGTGCTGGCCGAGACGCCCTACGCCAAAACCTTCCGGAACGTCGGGGTGGACGAGCTGGGCCGCATTTACAATGAGCTGCTGTTCAAACTCAGCCGGCGGCAGCTCATGATGGGCCAGCCGTCCATCTACAGCGCCGTGGCCTTCCTCAACCTGCGGGAGCTGGAGCTGAAGGAGCTGGTCACCGTCATCGAGACGGTGAAATATCAGGCGGACTACGACGATCGCTTTGCGAAGGTGCTGGGGGCCTGATGAAATGAATATCACCCGATCAAAGGAAGTCAGGGGGTAATATCTTGGCAGTTGAACCTATGAAATTTGTAACGCTGGCCGCTCCGGCGGAACAGTTTGACGAGATCGCGCTGAACTGCGTGATCGACCAGCAGTTCCACCCGGAAAACGCCATGCAGATGATGAAGCAGGTGCGCCACCTGCGCCCGCTGCCCACCACCAACCCGTATAC
>CAKUKL010000316.1 GCA_934662925.1 uncultured Oscillospiraceae bacterium
GAATAGGGCTGGTGCATGGGGCCGGGATCGGTGACGGGAGGGGGATCGCCCAGCGTGGGGGGCATCTGCTCCGCGGGGTTGGGATCGGTGATCCGGGCGTACTCGTCCGCGGCCCAGTTGCCGATGTCCAGACGGCCGGGGATGTCCGGGCAGACATGCTCGTGGAGGTACAGCCACTTGCCGTCCTCGCACACGAAGTCGGAGCCGTAGCGCTCCCACAGCACGTTGCAGTACTTCTGTCCCTCGGGGGTCAGGCGGGAGTGAATGACGCCCGGGGTGATGAAGGAGCCGCGGGCGCTCTTACCGTCGGCGGCCACCTCGATAACGTCGGTGACCAGCGTGTGGACGGAGGCCTCCATCAGGGGGCGGGGATCCTTGCCGCCGACCTCGGGGTACTGCTTGAACATTTCCAGCCAGTTCTCCATGGCCATCTGATCGTACTGGCTGACAGAGCCGTACCAGATCTGATCCTTGCCGCGCATACGGCCGAAGGCGTGAGCCCAGGACGCATCGTCGTTCATGGCCCAGATGTTGGCCCACTCGCCGGTGGCGTCCGCCCGGCCGTGATAATAGGTGTGGCGCGCCTTGACGTTCTCCACCTCCTGGCTGGCGGCGGCGTTGGCAATGCGCTGATGCAGAGAAAGCTCGCTCATTTGTAGTTCCTCCCTTCCTTGGCGTTCAGGCCCTTGTTCTTCGGGGGCTTGAAGCCCTCGGGGCCGTAGCTGATGTTATCGCTCCACGTCTCATAGGGCTCGGGCATGGAGGGATAATCATCCCACCAGTTGAAGTTGGGGTCGTGGAGCAGCTCGGCCACGTCGGGGGTGCCGAAGGCCCTGACCACGGGGTCGGTGTCCGGCTCCCAGTAGGGAGAGCCCTCGGAGTAGTTGGCTCCGGCCTCGCCGGAGAGGTCGTTGGCCTCCACCACGTGCCAGATCTTCCACGCATCGCCCTCCTTCACAAAGTCCATGGCCACCTTGCCGGTGACCCACATGGCCTTGCCGGGGACGGTCTCCTGACCGATGCAGTACCACAGACCCTTGGCGGTCTTGCCGTCGCCGGCAAGCTCCACAAGGCCGGTGGAAATGGGGTGCTGATACAGGGTACCCACGCCGCCCTGACCGGCGGTGTACCACTTGCGGATGGAGTCGAGGCCCACATAGTAGCCGGTGTTCTCGCCGAAGGCGGCGGTGTCGCCGTGGTCGGCGGTCCAGAGCTCGTCCAGCTCCTTCTCACGCCAGCCGTTGATCTGGTAGAACACGCGCTTGTTGGCCAGCTTCTTGATCTCCTCCACGTCCCAGACGCGGCGGATCAGTTCGTCGTCAGTATAAGTACGGTTGCTCATCTTCGCGCCTCCTTTCAAACGCCGTAGCTGAACGTATCAGCAAAGGTGTCATAGGGCTGGGGGATCTCTGGGCACTGGGTCACGGGGCGGTCGGCGCTGTAAAGGGCGCGGAACTCCTTCTTGACGGAGTACTCGGGGTACTTGAAATCGGCCAGCGGGGCAAACTCGGGCAGGTCGGGATAGGGCTTCTGCTCCCCGGCCCAGCTCTGGCCGCACAGGCAGTCCACGTCGTTGAGGTACTGCAGGTGCCAGATCTTCCAGCCGTCATCCTCCTTGGCGAAGTCCACGGCGAAGTAGCCCCAGGTCCAGTGGGCCACGGGGCCGCAGGTCTCCACGTCGTTGTAAGCGCCCTGGCAGAACCACAGGCCCTTGGCGGTCTTGCCGTCGCCGGCGACCTCGATGACGGGGCAGGCCATGGGCTTGACCTTGAAGGGGCCGACGCCGTAGATCTCGTCGTCGCTCTTGCCGCCCAGCACGTCGGGGAAGCGCTTCTGCATGAGCTTGGCCACCAGAGCGTTCCGGTCGTGGCAGGCGTCGTAGTAGGCCTTCACGCTGGCCGCGCCGGTGTAGGCGCCGTCGTTGAACATGAGGGTCACGTCGTCCCGCTTGGACCAGAACATGCCGTAGATGTCATGCTCCCGGTTGAGCAGCACGCAGTTGGCGTACTTGCCCATGAGGTTCTTGATGGCGCGCTGGTCTTCCCATCGCACCGTCAGCTGTTCAGTGGTAAACATAACTTCTCTCCTTTCAGAGTGGGTTTACTTATATTAAATAAAGGCAGGGCCTTTGTTTAATCAATTTAAAGACAAAGGGCTTTGCCCTTTGCACCTCTTTTCTTCTTTCGAAAAAAAGAAAGAACAGGTTTCGCCTGTTGGCGAGTTACTTTTTGCTCCTGCAAAAAGTAACCAAAAACAGGTTCAGGGGCGAAAATACGGATTCGACATCGGGCGCTGAAGTTCGCGCCCTCGCTCATAGTATTTTCCCCCTGAAAA
>CAKUKL010000317.1 GCA_934662925.1 uncultured Oscillospiraceae bacterium
CGGAAAGAAGCCCGTCCACGTTCGGAAGCTCCCACAGACCGGCGAGAAGTCCGGCCGCCGGACGGCGGCGGACGGCACCGAGGAGGAGCTGTATGGCCGGGCGGCGGAGCTGACGCTGGCCCTCGACATCTACGCACCCCGGGACGGCGGCGAGAGCGCCGCCCGGGAGACCATGGAGCGGCTGGCGGAGGAGCTGGCCGGACAGGGGGCGGCGGGCCTTACGGTGCTGGAGCTGGAGAGCGGGCAGGCGGAGTTTCTGGAGAGCCGGGGACTGTACCGCCTGCCGGTAAAATGCGTGTGCAGAGGCTGGCTGACGGCGGCGGCCAGGGAGGACGGCGCATTTGTGGACATTGAAGTGAGGGGGAAACAGAAATGAGCGCGATCACCAATCATAAGCGGCCGGGGGTGTACTCGGCCTACGACGCGTCGGGCGTCACCTCCGCCAGAGCGGGCGGCAGAGCGGTGGCCGTCGTGGCGGCCATGGACGGCGGCGACGGCACGAAGAACTACGTCTGGTACAGTTATGCTCAGGCGGTGAGCGACTGCGGCAGTACGAAGATCACCGAGCTTGCGCGGCTGGCGCTGAAAAACGGCGCGGGGGCGGTCTACGGCATCCCCGCCGGGGAGACGTATACCGCCGCGTTCCAGACGGCGGCAGAGCTGGAAAACATCGCGGCGGTGTGCTGCGACAGCGAGGACGTGACGGTGCAGCAGGCGCTGCGGGACAGCGTCAGGGCCTGCTCCGAGGCGCGGCAGGAGCGCATCGCCGTGGTGTGCGGCGGCACAGACGAGGGCGTTACGGCCCTCGTGGCCCGGGCGGGCAAGCTCAACAGCGAGCGGGTGGTGCTGGTGGCCCCCGGCGGGCTGAACAGCGACGGCGAGGCCGTCGGCGGCGCAGAGTGCGCCGCAGCGGTGGCAGGTCTCATCGCCGGGCAGAGCGACCCCGCCGTGCCGCTGGGCGGCGCGGTGCTGGAGGGCTTGCGGGGCCTTGACTACAGCTATTCCGACAACGAGATCGACCAGCTGGTGAGCGGCGGCGTCACGGCGCTGGAGAGCCTCGCGGGGGAGATCTCGGTGGTGCGGGGCGTCACCACCCGGACCACCACCGGCGGCGCGGCGGACGGCACGTGGCTGGATCTGACCACCATTCTGGTGGTGGACGAGGTGATCCCCGGCATCCGGCAGGCCCTGCGGGCCAGATTCGCCCGGGCCAAGAACACCGCCCAGACCAGAGGGGCCATCCTCTCGCAGGTCATCGTGGAGCTGGAGGACCGGGTGAGCCGGGAGATCATCGACGGATATGAGGACGTGACGGTGCAGGCGCTGGACAGCGACCCGACGGTGTGCCTTGTGGAGTTCTCCTTCACGGTGGCCCACGGGCTGAACCAGATCTGGCTGTCCGCCCACATCACGGTGTGAGAGGAGACGGGACATGAGCATGAATATGACGGGCTTTCCCACCAGCAGCGACATCTATCTTGAGCTGGACGGGAAAAAGGTGGCGGTGGTGCAGAGCTACGCCTGCAAGGCCACCCGGACCAGCACGGCGGTGGAGGCCTTCGGCGAGGACGAGCCGGTGGCCACCATTCAGGGGCCGCAGAACCACGTGATCGAGCTGACGCGGCTGTACGCCACGGACAGCGCCATTGCCGACGGGCTGGATTTTTACGGCATGAAGGATTTTTCGCTGGTCATCTGCAAGCCTGACCGGAAGGTCATCTATTCCGGCTGCCAGTGGAGCGCCATTCAGGAGAGCGCCAAGCTGGGCGACATGGTGGCGGAAAAGCTCACCGTGGTGGCGCGCCGCCGCATCGAAGTGAAGGCATAAGGCCATGGCGGACCGGATGCTGAACATGACGGCGGGGCCGCGGACCATGGAGCTGGGCGGGGGACGGCGGCTGCGCCTGCTGACGGCCATGGAGGTGCTGGAAGCCCGGCGGGAGGCGGCGGACCTCGCAGCGGACCACCGGGAGCGGGCGCTGTGCGCCAACGCCTGCCTGCTGGCACGGGCGCTGGAACAGGACGGCGGGCCGCGGTTCGCTTCGGGCCGGGAGGTGCTGGAACAGCTGCGGGTGGAGGAGATCGCGGAGCTGTCAAAGATCTGGCGGCGGTTTGACCGGGAGGTCAACCCGTCCCCCGCCGACGGTGCGGAGGAGATCGAGACGCTAAAAAAAGCCTGGGGCACGCGCCTGATGAGCGCCTTCGCTGGCGCGTGCTCTACGCTTTTCGGGCGCTGCCTACAGAGGAACGGGCACGGGCGATGACGGATCGGGATTACCTGTGGTGCGCCCTGAATCTGGCGCTGGACGGCGAGGAGGAGCTTGACCGGCTG
>CAKUKL010000318.1 GCA_934662925.1 uncultured Oscillospiraceae bacterium
GTATCGGCCAGCTGATTGACGCCGCGCTCCAGCGCGTGGCGGGCTTCCTCGCCATAGCAGATGATCTTAGACATAATACATTACCTCCAAATTGAGCGTTGTTTTTGTTGTCACGCTGCGGATTGAGCGCACAGCCGGCTTGCCTTCCCTCCGATTCGGGCTGGTGTCCGGGCCTTCCGGCCCCTCTCTCGCCCTCACTCCGGTCCAGGCGCGCCTGTGCGCATATCCTCCGCGCTTCTAATTTACTCGACGATAGCCAGAATGTCGTTCTGACGGACAATGGTGTATTCTTCCCCGTCCACCTTGACGAGAGTGCCGGCATACTTGCTGGTGATGATCCGGTCGCCGGGCTTCACCGTCATGGTGACTTCCTTGCCGTCCACCATGCCGCCGGGGCCAACGGCCACAACTTCAGCGACTTCGGGCTTCTCCTGAGCGGAAGCGGCAAGGATGATGCCGCCCTTGGTGGTTTCTTCGGCTTCCAGAGACTTGAGGATCACGCGATCAGCCAAAGGTTTGAGAGTCATAATGAGTTCCTCCTTAATATGATACAATTTTTTATTTAACGTAGTTGATGCAGAGCGTTCTTCACAAGGACTCCGTGCTTTGCGAATTAGCACTCTTCTTTCCTCAGTGCTAACCACAGCTATGATAATACCCTGTCTCAGGAAAAAAATCAACCCCTTTTTTCAAAAAATCAGGGGTTGATTTCAAAAAATTTATCTTTTGTTCACAAACCGCCTGTTAGAGTGCTAATTTGCATCTCCGTCCAAACGATTTTTACGCCTGCCCGGCCGCCGCGGGCTCCTTTTTCTCCGCGACCTGATAGCTGGCCCGGGCCGGATAGAAGAAGTTCACCTTTTTATCCGCCAGCTTCACCGTAAATTCCGGCGCGCGCATGACCTCGCCGTCCACCACGGTGGTCACATCCTCGCCGCCCAGAGATCCATAGGTGATGAGCTGGCCGTGGTAGTCGCTGACCAGCTGGGGCAGCTCCCGGTAGCGGCCCTGCGCGTACTTGCCCACCAGCCGGAAAAAGGTCGTCCGGCTGACCTTGGGCACCAGCAGCATGTCCAGCACGCCGTCGTCCGGCATGGCGTCTCCCACCGGCATGAAGCCGCCGCCGTAGTGGCGGCCGTTGCAGATGCAAACGATGGCGGTCTCCCCGGCGGCGTCGATGTCGCCCATCCGCACCCGCATGGGGCGGCAGATGCCCCGGAACAGCACATTGTCGATGAGGGACAGCACGTAGGAGCCGAGGCCGGTGACAAGGGGCAGGCTCTTGTACTTGTCCACGTCGGCGGCGATGCGGGCGTCCACCCCGGCACACACCACGTCGATGCCCAGCCGCCCGTTGCAGTCCATCAGGTCGAAGGCCGCCTGTGGCCCCTCCATCAGGGCGGGCAGGTCATGGAACAGCTCCCGGTATTCCGGGCCGAAGATCTTGAGAAAGTCGTTGCCCGTCCCCAGCGGGACATTTGTCACCGCAGCGTTGTCGTACCCCGCCGCGCCGTTGACCACCTCGTTGAGGGTGCCGTCGCCGCCGCAGGCGTAGATGCGGACCGGCTCGCCCCGCTGCGCCCATGCACGGGCGATCTGCTCCGCCCCCCACTCCGGCGGCTGGGTGTACTCCACCTCCACGTCGCCCTCCAGCCGGTCGATGGCGTCCATCAGCTGCTTGAAGTATTTTTTCTTCTTGCGCTCTTTTCCGGCAAGGCTGTTGACAATAAACAGATGCTTCATAGGCTCACTCTTTTCCGCAAGGGCCGCAGGCCCTTTCTATCTCAAAGGGCGAAGCCCTTTGTACCTTTTTCTTCTTTCGAAAGAAGAGAAACGTCAGGTTTCGCCTGACGGCGAGTTACTTTCTGTATGAACAGAAAGTAACCAAAGAATAACTTAGGGGGAAAACGCGGTCGGCTCCGAACGCTGAGGGGCGCGTTCTGCGCTCCAGCGTTTTCCCCCTAAGAACCCGTTTTCTACGAGGGCGCAATGAAATGGTGCATTCTCCTATTTCCGGCGCGGGGTAACAGGACACTCGTTACCTCTAATTATCGCTGCCGCTCCAATGGAGGTTGTTAAAGTCTGCCGGGCCGTCGGTAGGCGCCTGCCCTTCAAGTTTACTTGTGGGTGCGGCGGCGCTATCGAGCGCAAACCTTGCAAGTCAGTACCAGACCAGCGGCAGCGGAAATAGAACGGCAGCGTCTTAACAAAGGAGTTTCCTATCGTTAAGAGGTAGGAGACCGAAAGCTATTGACGCACCCCTTTGGCGTATTTTCTTTGGCGGTTCGACACCGTTTCTTTTGTACGCAATCAAAAGAAATGGGGTCGA
>CAKUKL010000319.1 GCA_934662925.1 uncultured Oscillospiraceae bacterium
GTTGAAGCCCATGTAGGACCGCAGGATGACCACCACGGTGAGGAACACCGCCGCGCTCTTTCCACCGGCGGGCAGGGAAAGCTCCGCCGGGGCGTTCCGGGACGCAAGGCCGCCGTAGGTCTTTCCGGCGCACAGCAGGATGGCCGCCCCCGCCGCCAGCAGCAGGACCACCGGCAGCACGGCGGTCAGTGTGCCGCCCCGGCCCAAGATCTGCCCCAGATACAGGCCGAAGGCCCCGGGAGAGACGAAAATGCCCAGCGCCGCCGACTTCTCCCGGCTGTCGTTGAGCACGTCCAGCCCGCCGCCCACGTGGAACAGGCCGTTGCCCACCCCGGCGATCACCGCCGCCACAAGCGCGGGCAGGGCCGGGAGGTACGCCGCCGCCACCAGCAGGCAGCCAACCGCCGCCGTGACGGCATTGCGGTTCCACCCGTCGGCCAGCAGGCCGAAGGGCATCTGGAGGGCGAAGGCGCAGAAGTTGTAGATCAGCAGGCACAGCCCCAGCTCCGGGGCGGACAGCATGGTGCGGAACACCAGAAAGGCGCAGGCAAAATCCACCGCCGCGTGGGACAGGCTGTATATGGTCAGCATGGGCTTGTGCGGCACAGGTCATTCCCCCTTTTTACCTGTTGAGACGAGAAATATGGGAAAATGTTCCCGGTTTTCAGAAAAAAGCGGCGGCCGCGGAATTTTCCGCGGCCGCCGCAAAGCATTTTATTCCTTGATGTCCGGCAGCACCAGCGGGACAGTCATGTAGAACGTGAACTGGCCGCTGGCCACCAGCTCGCCGTCGTCGTCGAACAGAGAGCAGCGGAAGACCTTGATCTTCCGGCCCGCCTTCTCCGGCTCGGCGATGCAGCGGATCTTCTTTCCCCGGGCCTGCCGCAGGAAGCTGAAGCCGTAGTTGATGGTCACGGTGCCCATGCCGGTGGAGCAGGCGGCGATGCCCGCCACCGTGTCCGCCAGCGTGGCGAGGCACCCGCCGTGAACGATGTTCAGATAGTTCACGTTGTCCGGGGTGATCTCCAGCTCGCCCTCGCAGTAGTCGGGTGCCACCTTCGTGACCGTTATGCCGCTGTACCGGGCATAGCCCCGGGCGTTGTTGATATAGTGCATCAGCTTGGCATAGTATTCCTGCCGCTGCTCTTCTGTCATGTCCATGGTTAAAACTCCTTTGATCTGTCTGAATGCTGTGATTTGATCCCCACGAAACCTTCGTTTCGCGGGGACCCCTTATCGATTTTAATTCCTCGGGCGAAGTGAATCCGCCCTGCGGCAAGGTTTTCGCTCATCGCGAAAACACTTGTACGGCGCACCCGCGCCGTCTCACCCCACGAAACCTCCGTTTCGTGGGGACCCCTTATCGATTTCAATTCCTCGGGCGAAGTGAATCCGCCCTGCGGCAAGGTTTTCGCTCATTGCGAAAACGCTTGTACGGCGCACCCGCGCCGTCTCACCCCACGAAACCTCCGTTTCGTGGGGACCCCTTATCGATTTCAATTCCTCGGGCGAAGTGAATTCGCCCTGCGGCAAGGTTTTCGCTCATTGCGAAAACGCTTGTACGGCGCACCCGCGCCGTCCCCGCTTCGCGGGTGCCAGAATGCGGGCCGCCGGGGTGCGGCTTACCGCAGGAAGCCGTCCAGAATTTTCTGCTCCGCTTCCTCTTCCGTCAGGCCCAGCGTCATGAGCTTGAGGATCTGGTCGCCCGCGATCTTGCCGATGGCCGCCTCGTGGATGAGCTGAGCGTCCATGTCGTTAGCCACGATGGCGGGGATGGAGCTGACCTTGGCGCGGCCCATGATGATGGAGTCGCACTGCACGTGGCCGAAGCAGTGGGCGTTGCCCTCCACCTTCGGGTAAAACACCTGCACGGACTCGTCCTGCGCCACAGAGCGGGACACCACCTGAGTCTTGGCCCCCTCGCCGTTGAGGACGACCTCCATCCTGCTCTCGGCGAACTGCTTGCCGTGGGTGAGCAGGCGCTCGGTGACGATGGCCTCCGCCCCGGCGGCGCACTCCACCCGGGTGTACCGCTTGGCGGAGTCCACGCCCTTGATCTGGACGGTCTCCAGCTCCACGCTGGCCCCCTCCTCCAGATAGATGATGGTCTGGGGGTTGAGGATGCGCTCGCCGTCGCCGCTGCCCTCGCCGTAGTGCTTCTCGGTGTACTTCACGTGGGAGTGCTTGCCCACGTAAAAAGTGTGGATGCCGTCGTGCTGGCTGCGCTGGTGGCCGTCGTTGTGGATGCCGCAGCCGGCAATGATGTCCACGTCGCAGTGCTCGCCCACGTAAAAGTCGTTGTACACCATGTCGGACAGGC
>CAKUKL010000320.1 GCA_934662925.1 uncultured Oscillospiraceae bacterium
GCACCACATCTTCGGCGGGGCGAACCGGGGGAAAAGCGAGAAGTACGGCCTGACGGTGTACCTGTGCCACGGGCGCTGCCACCTGTTCGGCGAGCGGGCGGCCCACAACTGCCGGGAGACCATGGACGAGCTGCACCGATATGGCCAGAGAAAGGCCATGGAGGAACAGGGCTGGAGCCGGGAGGACTTCGTGCGGGAGTTCGGACGTAACTTCCTGAATGATGAGGATCTGAGGCCAAAGGAAAAGGCGCCGGCCGGAGAATTTCAGCTTCTGGACGCCGAACTGGACGACAACTGGTAAAGGAGGATTTGAAAAATGCTGAATGAGACGGCGATCATGGGCCGGCTGACGAAGGACCCGGAGCTGCGGCACACGCAGAGCGGGACGGCGGTATGCGGCTTCACGCTGGCGGTGGAGCGGGACGGGAAGCCGGGCGAGGACGGGAAGCGGCTCACGGACTTTATCGACTGCGTGGCATGGGGCGGCACGGCGGAGTTTCTGTGCAAGTACTTCTCCAAGGGCCGGATGGTGGTGGCCGCGGGGCGGATCCAGACCCGGACATGGAAGGACAAGCAGGACCAGACGCGCAAGTCCACAGAGCTGAATGCCTCAACGCTCTACTTCGGGGACAGCAAGAAGCTGGAGCAGGCGGCGGGAAACTACGAGGCGCGGGAAAGCACCTTTGCGGAGACAGACGAATACGAGGACGGGGAGCTGCCGTTTTAGGCGCGGGCATTTCTGCGGAAATGCCGTTATCGCTGACGCGACGCGCCTTCCGGAGGAACCAGTTCCCCCGGATGCCCCCTCCGCCCTACGGGGTGGACGGGGAAATCGCAGGAAGAGTGTAAAGATCTGGAGAGGAGAACGAAAGATGAGCCAGAGGAGCGAGAAATACGCCCGCCAAGGCGCGGGCGTTTCTGCGGAAACGCCGTACCGGCTGACGCCGACGCGCCTCCAAAGGGGGCCAGCCCCCTTTGGGGAACCCCTGCCCTACGGGGTGGACGGGGGATATGAAGGACAAAACGGGGTCCCCGCCGAAGCCCAGCGAAGCGGGTTCGGTGGGGAGAGGAGGAACACCGAAATGGGCGAGTTTTCGCACTGGGGCGGAAACGAGCAATATGAAGGTTGTTCCGACGACCTTGCGGTGTACCGGGCGGCCAAGGCGGAGCACAGCCGCAAGACCATGCGGGAGAAGGCCCGGCGGGAACAGCAGGAGCTGGAGCGGCGGCGGGCCCGGGCGGAGACGGTGCTGCGGGTCGGGATCTGCGTGGTGCTCGCTGTGTTTGCCATGGCGGCGGCGCTTGTAATGGCAGTAGGCGCGGAAGATGCGTGCGCTTTTGTGGAAAAGACGGATGCAGCCGACCTCCCGGGGGCCTATGTATTGCAGGCTGAACCGGCTGAACAGGCCCCGGACGCCATGGAGCAGGAACGGATCGAGGAGGCGCTGGTGGAACAGGGGTATCTGTCCGACGCGCTGCCAATCCCCTACGACTGGCAGGACTGGCTCCGGACGTATGCGGAGCTGTACGGCGGGGAGCAGGCGGACGAGGTATTCCTGCTGGCGCTGGCGGTGGCTGAGACCGAGAGCCGGTTTGACATGACCGCCGTGGGAAGTCTGGGCGAGGTCGGAATGTTCCAGCTGCTGCCCGGCCCCGGGGACGCATACCACGAGGAGATCGAGGCGGCCACGGGGCTGGACGTACACACGGACGCGGGGAACATTGCGGGCGGCGTCTGGAAGCTGGCGGGCCTGATGAAGAAATACGGGAACGCCAACGACGCGGCCATGGCCTACAACATGGGCGAGGGCGGCGCGAAGAAGGCCCGGGCAAACGGGGTCGCGGACACGGAATACTCCCGGGCGGTGGTCGCGGCCATGGAGAAATGGCGGGAAGTACTGGATCAGAAGGAGGGGCTGTAATGCTCATCAACGAAAAAGGATTGGTGCGGAACATCAAGAGGGCCTTCAAGGGCGAGGGCTATACCGTGCAGAATTTGGGAGACAGGATCTGCGTATACGGCGGCGACTGGTACGTGCAGGGCCTGCGGGCGCTGTTTCCCCGGAAGGCGCTGGCGGCCATTGTGGAGCACGTGGGCGAGATCCCGGAGAAGGAGACGGCGGTATTCATTATCAAGGACGGCGAGGCGCAGATGATCCTGCCGGACGTGGCGGAGGACGACAATGAGCACTGGCTGTGCGGCGACCGGGGCCGGGAGGTGACCATCACGCCGGTGATCATGCAGGGATACCAGGTATTCCAGCCGCCCGGCGGAGGCGCGTGCTGGGGCATCCCGCTGCATCTGCTGGAGAC
>CAKUKL010000321.1 GCA_934662925.1 uncultured Oscillospiraceae bacterium
CCGGCCACGACGTTGTCCGCGCTGAGGGCCTCGAAGCAGGCCACCCGCAGCGTGCCGTCCTCGCCCCGTCCCGCCGTCCGCGCCAGAAGGACAGAGGAGTCGATCTCATCCACCGCCCGCCGCATCCGGTCGTAGAGGTACAGCCCCTCCGGCGTCAGCGCCACGTTCCGGTTCGTCCGGGTGAAGAGCTTGAAGCCCAGATCCGCCTCGATGAGGGCGACCTGCTTGCTCAGCGCCGGCTGGGTGATGTAGAGCCGCCGGGCCGCCTCTGTGAAATTCAGACATTCCGCCGCCACCAGAAACGCGCGGATCCTGGGAATATCGATCATTTCCGCCCCTCCTGTCATGAAAAAGCCGCTTTTGTGTATTTTTTGCTGTTTTGTATTTTATCACGGTTATCTTATGGGCACAATAGCAGTTTTTGGTCATTCCCTGCTGGAATGGCACCGATGAAAGAAGCGAAGTGTACAAATCGCTTTCCTGATACTATAATCCACATTGTAGTATTTGCGAAGTGTCTGGCCAGACCTTGCATGACGAATTTTGGGACGCTGTCCCCCGTAAAGAAAAGAGAATAGGAGTGAATCCTCATGGGAACGAAGCCCAACGAGAAAAAGTCCTCGCTGCCTAAATTTGTCCATGTGCTCATCACCGTCGCGCTCATGGTCGTCATCGGCCTGCTGCCCCCCATCGCCCCGCTGACCCGCTACGGAATGCAGGTCATCGGTATTCTGGTCGGCGTCGTCTACGGTATGTCCATGGTGGACGTGTTCTGGCCCTCCCTGTGCGCCATTCTGGCTCTGGCCATCACCTCCGGCGACATGGCCACCGTGCTGACCAAGTCCGTCGGCTCCGACGTGGTCTGGGGCATGATCATGATCTTCGTGGTCCTGTACGCCCTCCAGACCGAGGGCGTGGCCAAATTCTTTGCCAACGCCATCATCAGCCGTAAGATTCTGAAGGGCCGCCCCTGGCTGTTCTCCTTCGCCATCCTGCTCGGCATCTCCCTGATCTCCATCATCTCCCCCGAGGCCGGCATGCTGCTGTTCTGGGAGATCATCTACTCCACCTGTGATACCGTGGGCATCCCCCGCGACAGCCGCTGGGGTCAGGCCATGATCTTCGGCTCCTGCTTCGCCGCCGGCACCGGTGTCATCCTGCTGCCCGTCATGCGCAACGGTCTGGTCATCTCCAATCAGTTTGCCTCCACCACCGGCGAGACCATGAACACCCTGAAGTACATCGCCGGCATCGTTCCGTTGGTCATCTGCGGCCTGATCATCTATATCCTGCTGTGCAAGTTCGTGTTCCGGATCGACGCTTCCGCCCTGAAGAACATGGACAGTTCCATGGTGGATAAGGATGCACTGAAGCTCACCGGCCGCCAGAAGTTTATCCTCGTGTCCGTGGTGGCCATGATCGTGGTCCTGCTGCTGCCCTCCATCCTGCCTGCGAGTTGGGCCGTCACCGGTATTCTCAAAAACCTCGGTCTGTTTGGCGTAGCTTCCATCGTGGTCCTGATCTACTGCGTTGTCTCCATCGGCGGCCAGCCCATCGTCCGCATTCAGGAGGCCGCCTCCAAGGGCGTGATCTGGCCCATGGTGTTCATGACCGCCCTGATCGTCCCCATTGGCTCCGCCCTCACCAGCCCCGACGCCGGTATCACCGACCTGATCAACACCGCCCTCACTCCCATGCTGGAGCGCTCCGGCTCCTGGGTGTTCGTGCTGGTGCTGGTACTGTTCGGCACCATCCTGACCAACTTTGCCCAGAATCTGGTTATCATGGGCATCATGCTCCCCATCATGTACGCCATGGCCCCCACCGCCGGCATCAACATCTATGCCGTCACCATTCTGCTGGCCGTGTCTACCCACTACGCCTGCGTGCTGCCCTCCGCCTCCCCCTCCGCCGGCATGCTGTTCTCCAACCAGTACTTCAAGCCCACCTATGCTTATAAGTACGGCATCATCACCCTGCTGGTCTGCATCCTGTTCGTCACGACGCTGGGCTACGCTTGGGTGAACCTGATCTTCTGATCCACCATCCGAAAGGAAGCTGTAAAACTATGGCACAGAAACCTAACATTATCTTTTTCCTCACCGACGACCTTGGCTATGGCGACGTGTCCTGCATGAACCCGGAGTCCAAGATCCGCACGGAAAACATCGACCGTCTGGCGACGCAGGGTATGCGCTTCACCGACTGCCACGCCTCCTCTGCCGTCTGCTCTCCCTCCCGCTACGCCCTGCTCACCGGCCGCTACAACTGGCGGTCCGAGCTGAAGAAGCTGGTGCTGCCCGGCGTGTCC
>CAKUKL010000322.1 GCA_934662925.1 uncultured Oscillospiraceae bacterium
AAGTGGGAGCCCTTCAAGCTGGGCGGCATGAACGCCGCGTGGGTGCGGCCCGACCGGCCTCACGACCAGCACCGGGCCATACTCTACTGCCACGGCGGCGGCTACACCAGCGGAAATCTGGGTTACTCCCGGCCATTGGCCTCCAAGCTGTCCCATATTACCGGCTGGCCGACCCTGTGTTTTGAGTACCGCCTTGCCCCGGAGCATCCTTATCCCGCTGCGGTGGAGGACGCCGAGCGGGCGTGGGACTACCTGATGCATCTGGGTTACGGCGCCCGGGATGTGGCGGTGGCCGGGGATTCGGCGGGGGGCAATATGGCGCTGGTGCTGTGCCACCGGCTGAAGGCTGCTGGCCGCAGGCTGCCCGCCCGGCTTGTGCTCATGTCCCCGTGGACGGATATGACGGCCAGCGGCAAGTCCTATACAGAGCGGGCCTCCGTGGACCCCACCATCACGCTGGATTATATCAGGGCGGTGCGGTCAGTGTATGCCGGGAACGAGAATCTGGTGTCCCCCATGCTGTCTCCGCTGTTCGGTGATTTTGAGAATTTCCCGCCCACCCTGATCCAGGCGGGCAGCAACGAGCTGCTGCTGTCCGACTCCGTCCGCCTCCGGGACCGGATGTTGGCAGCGCAGGTGCCCTGCCGTCTGGAGGTGTGGAACGGCATGTGGCATGTGTTCCAGATGTTCCCCATCAAGCGGGCGAATCAGGCCATGGAGCGGGTGGGGAAGTTTCTGCTGACGGACTTCTGAGTGTTTGAAAATTCAAGATATGTAAAGCAAAAAAGCCTGACGGATGATTCTGTCAGGCTTTTTCTCTGATTGTTACGCTTTCAGCCGGATCAGCTCATAATCCCGGGTGCCGAGACCGATCTTCTCCGCGTGGGCAAGGCAGCTCTTCCATTCGGACTCCGGGTTGGAGTTGAGGAAATGGTCGTGGTGATCCACGAAGCCGGGGGCGGCCATGTGGTCGCCAAGTTGGCTGTTGGGCAGGGGCGCGGCGGCCATGCAGGCGTCCACGCAGGCCTGATCCAGCGCCAGCGGATCGAAGGAGGCAAACATGCCCAGATTGGGCAGGATGGGCGCGTCATTCTCGCAGTGGCAGTCGCAGTTGGGGGATACGTCCACGACCAGCGAGATATGGAAGCTGGGCCGTCCGTCCACCACCGCCTTGGTGTACTCCGCCATCTTGCAGTTGAGGATCTCGTTGGCGTTGCTGTCGTCAAAGGAAATGGCGTCGAAGTTGCACGCGCCGAGGCACCGGCCGCAGCCCACGCAGTGATCGTGATCCACGTGCATTTTGTGGGTCTGCTCATCAAAGACCAGCCCCTCGTTGGCGCACTCCCGCTGGCACCGGCGGCAGCCGCGGCAGTGCTTTTCGGAAATACTGGGCTTGCCGCTGCTGTGCTGCTCGGTCTTGCCCGCACGGGAGCCGCAGCCCATGCCGATGTTCTTGATGGCGCCGCCGAAGCCAGTCATTTCGTGGCCCTTAAAGTGGGTCAGGCTGATGAATACGTCGGCGTCCATGACGGCCCGGCCAATCTTGGCCTCCTTGACGTATTCGCCGCCCACAACGGGGACGGCGATGTCGTCCGTGCCCTTCAGTCCATCGCCAATGAGGATGGGGCAACCCACCGTCAGCGGGGTGAAGCCGTTCTGCCATGCGCATTCCAGATGCTCCAGCGCGTTCTTCCGGCTGCCGGGATACATGGTGTTGCAGTCGGTGAGGAAGGGCTTGCCGCCCAGTTCCTTGACCAGATCCACCACAGCCCGGGCGTAGTTGGGGCGCAGGTAGCTGATGTTGCCCAGCTCGCCGAAGTGGAGCTTGATGGCCACGAATTTTCCGTCCATGTCGATCTGTTTGATGCCCGCGGCCAGCATGAGCTTTTTGAGCTTTACGGGAAGGCCGTCGCCGAAGGCTCTGGTGCGGAAGTCGGTGAAATATACTTTTGCTTTCTCCATGTGGTTCTCTCCTGTTCCAAAGAAAATCTCCATGGAAAATATACCGCAGGCGGGCCTTTTCGTCAAGCGTCGGGCGGAGAATAGGCGGCTTACGTTACAGCTCCGGCGAGTGGAACAGCTCCGGGTCCTTCCAGTCGTCCAGCTCCGGCCCTTTCCGGGGCGGCGTGGGGAACGGCCCGGCCTGCATCCGGCCGGACACCACGTCAGACAGCTTCTGCTCCTCCGGCGGGCGGTAGTCGGGGTCGGTGTATACCTTTTTCAGCTCTTTTTTTGGATCGGACATATGCGTACCTCCTGCAAAAAATAAAGGGCCGGCCAGAGGGCCGGCCCCACCGCCGAATCCTCTC
>CAKUKL010000323.1 GCA_934662925.1 uncultured Oscillospiraceae bacterium
CCATGAGGTTGTCCGGAATGGCGGTGCAGTTGATCTTTACGTAGGGGGCGCTGCCGCTGGGGAAGGCGGTGGAGTGGATGGCTCCGGCCAGGATCTCCTTGCCGGTGCCCGTCTCGCCGGTGATGAGGACGGGGTAGCGGGTGAGGGCCGCCTGACGGCACTGGTCCAGCAGGGCGCGGACGGAGGGGTGCTCGCCGATATAGTCGTTGAAGGTATAGGAGCCGGAGGCCCGGGCAAGACTGTCGTACAGGGCGGCGCTCTGGCTGTGGCTGTCCGCCAGCGTGGTCAGGGCGCGTTTGAGTTTGTTGGTGTCCAGACTGAAGAGCATACCGAGGCCGCCGATGCGCTCCTCCCCGTCGTAGATGGGCAGCTCGGTGACGATGTGGTACTTGCCGTGCATGAGCACCAGCCGGTTGGCTTCGGGCACGCCGGTGCGGGCCACCTGCCCCAGATGGGTGTCCGGGTCCAGCTCCTCGATGGGGCGGCCCACACACTCCTCCTGCGTCAGCCGGAGGTCCCGGAGGGTGGGGAGCGAGTAGCGCACCAGACGGCCCTCCGGGTCCACAAGGCCGGAGGCGGAAAAGCCGGTGTCCATGATCTCGTCCAGAATGCCGCCCCGGGTATACATCTGTTCCTTTGTCATGTGGATGACCATGGCGGTCCCTCCCTGATGGTTCATTTTGAACCATTGTATCAGAATGAGCACGGATTGGCAAGGGGTATCCTGTCAGATGGCGGCAAAACGTCTATTTACGGCGGGGGTCAGGTGTGGTACACTATACGGGATGTATTTCCGCCGGGATCGTTTACACTTTGTTAGACATTTTTCCGGGGAAAGAGACTATAATATGGCTTACATATCCTGAAGGAGGTCATCCTTTGAATTACCGCAACGGCTACGGCCCCATCGACCGCTTCTGCGCCAGGCACCCGCGCTTCGGCATCCCCAACCTGATGCTGTACGTGGTCATCGGGCAGATCATTGTTTTCGTGCTGGACACGGTGCTCCAGTTCACGCCCCTGATGTCCGCCAGCCTGTGGCTGGCCTTTTACCGGGACGCCATTTTCCGCGGGCAGATCTGGCGGCTGGTGACCTTCGTCTTTCTGCCCAGCGACAGCAACCCCTTCTGGCTGCTGCTCAGCTGCTACTTCTACTACTGGATCGGCCAGTCGCTGGAGCGGGCGTGGGGCACGACGAAGTTCACGGTGTTCTACCTGTCCGGCGTGGTGCTGTCCATCATCTCCGGCCTGATTTTGGGTGTGAGCAGCATCTATTACATCAACCTGTCCATCTTCCTTGTCATCGCCACGCTGTACGGGGATATGCAGGTGCTGCTGTTCTTCGTGGTGCCCATCAAGATGAAGTGGATGGCGCTGCTGGACGTGGGCATGATCCTGTACGACGTCATCCGCTACGCGGCGGGGGGCATGTGGGTCATGGCACTCATCCCGCTGGCCAGCTTCGTGAACTTCTTCATCTTCACGTGGCCCCACTGGGCGGAGAAGTTCGGCCGGGTCCGGCGGAAGGCCGACCCGCAGGTCATCAACTTCAAGCACGCCCAGCGTCAGGCCCAGAAGCAGGCCCAGGCCACCGGCGGCTACCGCCACAAGTGCGCCGTCTGCGGCATCACCGACAGGGACGACCCCAACATGGAGTTTCGCTACTGCTCCAAGTGCGACGGGTACTACTGCTACTGTATGAACCACATCAACAACCACGTCCACATCCACAAGGACTGAACCGCGTCGCGCCCCGCCGGAGCTGCTCCGGCGGGGCGCTTTTCGTCCGGCGGGCGAGCGGGCGGGCGGAGCATCGCACAAAATTGCGGAAAAACCGGCGGCATTCTGACGGAGGATGGGGCATTTTTGCCGCATCCCTTGCTATTTTGCAGGATATGTGGCAAAATGGTAGCGCTATACAAATCCAACCAGTTTTTCAGAGGAGGCCGTGACCATGAAATTGCTTCGGCGGCTGACGGCGGTATGCCTTGCCGTGCTTGTTACAATGTCCCTTGCGGTGTTCCCCGCCGGGGCGGAGGAGGCCGGGGACGGCACCCGGATCACCGTCCTGTTCACCCACGATATGCATTCCCACCTGCTCCCGGCGGCCAACGGCGAGGGCGGCGGCTTCAGCGGCGGCTACGCCCGGCTCAAGGCCGTCATCGACCAGCAGAAGGCGCTGTACCCCGACGCGCTGCTGGTGGACGGCGGCGACTTTTCCATGGGCTCCCTGTTCCAGACGGCCTATGCGGACTCGGCCCTTGAGCTGCGGGTCATGGGTCAGATGGGATACGACGCCACTAC
>CAKUKL010000324.1 GCA_934662925.1 uncultured Oscillospiraceae bacterium
CCGTCAGGCAGGTGACCGCCCCCGGTTTGCGGGCGAAGGAGAACGTCCGCTCCCCGCCCTCGTCCAGCGTGACGAAGGCCAGCGTGGTGAACACGTCGTCGGCGGACACAAGGCCCCGGACGTCGATGCCCGCGTCCCGCAGGGTCTGGCGGAGAAACTGCCCGTGCATGTCATTGCCAACCTTGCCGAGGAAGGCGGCGGGATGGCCGAAGCGGACGGCGGCGGCCAACACGTTGGCGGGGGCTCCGCCGGGATTGCGCTCAAACAGGCGCATGCCCGATGGGGAGACGCCGCTGTCGGTAAAGTCGATGAGCAGTTCGCCCAGCGCGGTGATGTCGTACATGCTCCTCACTCCTTCGCGGCGGGATATTCGTTGCACAGCAGCCGGTAGGGCGGCTCGTCCTCCTCAATGGCGGGGAAGCGGCCCACCGGCGGGTTGAAGCGGTTGTCGGTGTTGTCGTCGTTGCACTGGCTCACCTCGCCGATGAGGATGTCGCCGGTGCCGGACACCACGGAGAAATCGTGATACAGCCGGGGCTGGATGGAGATGCTCATGCCCGGCTCCAGCTGGATCCGGGTCCCGGCGGGGACGGTGCGGGTGACGCCGTCCAGATGGACGGTGACGTCGCTGTTCCGGTCGATCTCCTCGTCGGGCAGGGAGTTGAACACCCGGATGAGCAGCGTGCCGCCGCCCCGGTTGATGATGTCCTCCATCTTGTTCCAGTGGAAGTGGTTGGGGGAGTACTGCCCCTCCTTCAGAAAAATGAGCTTTTCCGCGTAGGTCTTGGGGTACAGGTCCCGGCGGGCGAGGTTGCCGTTGCGCAGGGTGATGAGGGAAAAGCCCACCTTTTCAAAGTCATTCAGGCCGTAGTCGGTGATGTCCCAGCCCAGCATATTGTGCCGGATCTCGTCGTACTCGTGGCCCTTTTCCGCCCATTCCTCCGGCGTGAAATGACAGAAGGGGGGCAGGGAGAACCGGTACCGAGCCAGCATGGCCTCCATATCCCGCAGGGCGCGGTTGATCTCGGAACGCTTCATATCCATTCTCTCCTTTTCTTACAGATCCTCCGCCCGAACCACGCCGTCCAGCTCCCGCAGCATGGCGGCCACGCCGCCCGCTTCCCGGGGGGTGAAGCAGCACACCGTGACGATGACGGTGACGGCCGGGTCTCCGGCGATCTCTTTTTTGACAAAATCCATATCCTCTACCTTGATCTGTTCCCTTTGCAGCGCGGAAATGACGTCGCCCAAAGCGGCGGAGTCCCGCAGGGACAGGAACAGCTCCAGCGTCCGGTCCCGGCTGTGCTGCTGGTGGCCGAAGTCCCACAGCAGCCGCTCGGCGCAGAAGATGACCACGCAGGCGATGAGCGCCGCCTCGTAAAAGCCGATGCCCACGGCAAGGCCCACGCAGGCCGACGCCCACAGTCCGGCGGCGGTGGTCAGGCCCTTGACCTGACGCTGGCCGGTGACGATGATGGTGCCCGCGCCGAGAAAGCCGATGCCGCTGATGACCTGCGCGCCCAGCCGGGCGGGGTCGCCGTTGGAAAAGGTCTCGGCGATGTACTGGTTGGTCATCATGGCCAGCGCCGCGCCCAGACACACGAGAATATGGGTGCGGAAGCCCGCGGGGCGGCCCTTGCGGCCCCGCTCCAGTCCGACCATGCCGCCGCAGAGGGCGGACAGGGCGATGCGCAGCAGGACCGTCCACAGAGACAGCTCCGCCAGCGCGGGGAAATGCTGCGTCAGCATGACGTATCCCTCCTGACAGGAATTCATATTCCGGTATCAGTTTATTTTATACTGTTTGGGTGGGGCTTTGCAACCGGAGTTTTCTGTTTCGTCTGGAAAATTTTATGTCGGAAGTGGATGAGATTGGACACATCGGTCAATATTGAAGAAAAATTCGTCTGTTTTTTTGCAATCATTGACATTCCGATAGAAGGTGACTATAATGAATACGATCAAGCCGGTATATCACCGGCCTTGAAATTACACACAATGGAGGAATTACAATGAAGAAGTTCCTGGCGCTCATGCTGGCGCTGGTGCTGGCTCTGTCTCTGGCCGCCTGCGGTCAGAAGGATACCGGCAGCAACAACGGCAATCAGGGCGGCGACAACCAGAACAGCGCGCAGCCCAGCGAGGACAATCAGGGCGGCGAGGCCTCTCAGTACCCCGAGTACTTTGCCGGCATGGACGATCTGATCGCCGCGGCTCAGGCCGAGGGCGAGCTGGTCGTCTACGGCTCCTGCGAGGAGGAGTATCTGGCCGCTGCGTGCCAGCACTTCGAGGACCTG
>CAKUKL010000325.1 GCA_934662925.1 uncultured Oscillospiraceae bacterium
GCGTATGGCCGTCCGGGGAATTTCTGTCCCTTCTTGCGCCCCGGTTTCTTTTACTTCCTGTCTTTTTCCATCTGTTTTTCCCCGGCAAATTGACTTCCTTTTTCAAATATTCTATACTCACACCGAATCAACACGCAGAACATGCTTTGGAAGGAGTCCTGTCCCATGATGCCCACCTATTCCCATCTTTTGTCCCCGCTGAAGATCGGAAAATTCATCCTGAAAAACCGGATGCAGTCCTCCAACTCCCTGCCCCACTTCTCTCAGGGCCCGGAGAACTACCCCGCTGACGCCACCATGGCCCACTTCATTGGCCGGGCCCGCAACGGCGCGGCCTTCATCACCTTCGCCGGCTTTGAGGATTCCGTGGATTCTCCCGAGTTCCCCGACACGCTGGATATGTCCCATTTCCCCAACTTCGACCTGCGGGACGCCCGCTGCCAGAACTACATGGTGGAGTTCATCGAGGCCCTGCACCACCAGAACACCCTCATCAGCGGCTCCCTGTTCTCCGCCAACAAGAAGTTCCGCTATGAGAACGAAAACGGCGAAGTGGAGATCATCGACGCCAATCCCCCCATCGACATGAGTCTCGGCGCCACCGCCATGATCATTCAGGCCTGCGGCGACGAGGTGTCCGCCGAGGATCTGGTGAAGATCGCCAGGAGCTACGGCCAGAAGACCGCCTTCTACAAGCGGCTGGGCTTCGACGCCGTCACCATCCACATGAGCTACCGCGCCCAGCTCCCCGGCCAGCTGCTCTCCCCCCTGTCCAACAAGCGTACCGACGAGTTCGGCGGCAGCTTTGAGAACCGCTGTCGGTTCCCGCTTATGATGCTGGAGGAGGTCAAGAAGGCCGCCGGGAACGACATGCTCATCGAGATTCAGTTCTCCGCCGTGGAGCCCGAGGGCGGCTACGGCATGGAGGAGGGCATCCGCTTCCTGCGTCTGGCCGAAAAGTACGTGGACATCGTGCAGGTCCGCTCCGCCGAGGGCGACCCCAACCACCCCATCCCCTTCGAACTGCGCAAGACCCCGTTCCTCGAGCTGGCCGCCGAGATCAAGAAGGCCGAGCTGGACATGGTGGTGTCCAACGTAGGCGGCTTCTTCGACCCCGAGGACGCCGACCGCGCCATTGCCGAGGGTAAGCTGGATCTGGTAGCCATGGCCCGTGCGTGGATCTCCAATCCCAACTACGGCGAGCTGGTGCTGGAGGGCCGCAAGGACGATCTGGTGCCCTGTCTGCGGTGCAACAAGTGCCATGGCCGCGGCAAGCACGACATCATGACCACCGTCTGCTCCGTCAACCCCCACTTCGGCTTTGAGGAAGTGGACCGCTATCTCCCCGCCCCCATCGAGGGCAGCAAGACCGTGGCCGTCATCGGCGGCGGCCCCGGCGGCATGCGCACCGCCCTGTACCTCACCGAGCGCGGCCACAAGGTCACCATTTACGAGGCGGAGTCCGAGCTGGGCGGCGCCATCCGTCACGCCGACTACATTCCCTTCAAGTGGACCCTGAAGGAGTACAAGGACTTCCTCATCGCGCAGGTCCACAAGCACGGCATCCACGTGGTGCTCAACACGAAGGCCACCCCCGAGATGATCGCCGACCGCTACGACGTGGTCGTCGCCGCCGTGGGCGCGCAGCCTGTTATCCCCGCCATCCCCGGCGCGGACCGGGCCAACGTGTGCGTCGCCACCGAGGCCATCATGAACTCCGAGAAGATCGGCAAGAACGTCGTCGTCATCGGCGGCGGCGAGGTGGGCGTGGAGACCGGCATGTTCCTCGCCCAGAACGGCCGCGAGGTCACCGTGGTTGAGATGCGGGACGAGCTGGCCGCCGACACCACCTTCATGCACTACCGCTCCATGTTCCAGGCCGCGTGGGAGGCCATTCCCTCCTTCCACTATGTGCTCAACGCCAGCGCCAAGGAGATCGGCGACGGCTTCGTCACCTACACCGATAAGGACGGCGCGGAGCACAAGCTGGCCGCTGATTCCGTGGTGCTGTCCGTGGGTATGCGCGCCAAGAGCGACGAGGCCCTGTCCTTCTACGGCGCCGCCCCCCGGTTCTACTTCGTGGGCGACTGCAAGAAGCCCGGCACCATCCAGACCACCAACCGCAGCGCCTACGTCACTGCCGTCCAGATCTGAGGGCACCCCCTTTCAATCCCGGCGAAAAAACGCTGACAAAGAGAAAAAAGCAGGCCGTTTCCAACAGTGAAGTGCCCCCAAAAAGTTAGACAAATAATCTTAATAGAAGTTGTTCAAGCAGCCGAGAGGGCTTGCTGTCTG
>CAKUKL010000326.1 GCA_934662925.1 uncultured Oscillospiraceae bacterium
ATATTAGGGAAACTTTATACAAATACATCCGAGCTCTTTGCTGGCGATAGTGACTGCACTACAAACGCTTACGAGTTGGGCCTTACGATCGACCAATACTGCAAGCACGCCCCTGAGGGCGCACTGAAAGTCTTCAGTTCCTGACCCACAAACCAACACCTCCGAAAAGCGCCTGCGCCCGTTGGACGCAGGCGCTTTTCCAAAGGAGCTGCCTATGGAATCCTACCATTTCCGCATCTGCGGCATCAATCTGAATATTCAGGCGTCCCGCCCGCTGGTCACCGGCGGCGACATGACGCCTTTTCTCTGTGAAAATAGTCTCGCCGATCTGACGATCTTCTGCCGGGCGGTGGATGAGGTCCCCGCCCCCGGCGGGACGCCGGGCCTGCGGGACGTAGAGCACCTCGTGTGCTCCCACGGCGCCGCCGTCCACCGCTGCCGGACGAAGCGGCTGGGCGATCCACCCTACGCTCGGCTGGATTACAACTGCGCCGTCCCCGACCGGGCGGAGCTGGCCGTGCGGACGGAGGACTGGCGCTGGTGCACCGACCACATGCGCCTGTGGTCCACCGTCTATCTGCCCCAGCTGCTGCTGCCCTACCGCGCCCTCGTGTTCCACGCCTCCTACATCGGCTGGCAGGGCCAGGGCATCCTCTTCACCGCCCCCAGCGGCACGGGGAAATCCACGCAGGCCGAGCTGTGGCGGACCCTCCGGGGCGCGGAGGTCCTCAACGGCGACAAGGCGGGCGTCAGCCTGCGGGAGACCCCCATGGCCCACAGTATGCCCTTTTCCGGCACCAGCGGCATCTGCCGCAACGTCTCCCTGCCCCTGCGGGCCATCGTCGTGCTGTCTCAGGCCCCGGAGAACACCGTCCGCCGCCTTGGCCCCAGCGCCGCCGCCTCTGCACTGTGCGCCAACCTGTTCGCCGATCAGGGGGTCCCGGAAGAGTGGCAGGCCGCACTGGGCCTGCTGCTGGATCTGGCGGCCGCCGTGCCGGTGTACGCACTGGCCTGCACCCCCGACGAGCAGGCGGTGGAGACGCTGGAGCGTGCCCTGACGGCAAATGCCCCCTGACCTCACACCTTTCAGAAGGGAGACGCGGCCATGAACAACGCCTATGCCATATACAGCAACCTGCTCTTCGCCAAAGCCGGGAGCCATGGCATCCCCCTGTCCGGCACCTTCGAGCTCACCGCCCGCTGCAATCTGGACTGCCGCATGTGCTACATCCACCGGCGGGAAAACGACGACGCCGCCCGGGCCGGGGAGCTGACGGCGGCCCAGTGGCTGGCACTGGCGGAGGATTGCCGGGACGCGGGGACACTGCTGCTCCTGCTCACCGGCGGGGAGCCGTTCCTCCGCCCGGATTTCCGGGAGATCTACACCGGCTGCCGCCGCATGGGCATGCTGGTGAGCATCAACAGCAACGCCACCCTCATCGACGGCGGCGCGGTGGACTTTCTGGCCACCGACCCGCCCGCCCGGGTGAATATCACGCTGTACGGTGCGTCGCCGGAGACCTACGGCGCGCTGTGCGGCGACCCGTCCGCCTACGACCGGGCCGTGAGCGCGATTCTGACGCTGAAGGCGGCGAACATCCCGGTGAAGCTGAATTTCAGCATCACCCCCTACAACCGGCAGGACGCGGAGCGGGTGTACGCCTTCGCCCGGGAGCACGAGCTGCCGCTACAGGCGGCCTCCTACATGTTCCCGCCGGTGCGGGCCTGCGAATTCGGCGGCTGCCGGGGGGAGCGCAGCTCCCCGCGGGAGGCGGCGGAGGATCAGATGGTGTGGGACAGGTTCCGCTTCCCGCCGGACGAGCTGCGCCGCCGCTGGCGGGACCAGTTGGCGGGCGTCCGGGTGGAGGACCCGGACCGGGAGTGTCAGGAGTTGCCCACCGAGCGCATCCGCTGCCGCGCCGGGAGCACCACCTTCTGGATCACGTGGGACGGCCAGATGCGGCCCTGCGGCCTGATGACCGAGCCTACCGCCGACGTGAAGGCGCTGGGCTTTTCCGCCGCGTGGCAGGCCACCCGCGCCGCCCGGGAGGGCATCATGGTCCCCCCCGCCTGCACGTCCTGCAAGTACAGCCACGCCTGCGAGCAGTGCGCGGCGCTGTGCCATGCAGAGACCGGCTCCTTCACCGGCGTGCCCGAATATGTGTGTGAAAAGACCCGGGCCTATCTGGAGCTGGCCGCCCGGGCGATGAAAGAGCCTTCCGAAAATTGACAAAGCCCGTATCCCATGGTAAAATAATACGATGTTTTGTTGTACTTTTGTTGTACTCAGCCGC
>CAKUKL010000327.1 GCA_934662925.1 uncultured Oscillospiraceae bacterium
GCGTCAGACCCTGCGCCGGGGCGGTAAATCCGGCGGCGGCGCGGTCCCGGGCCGCCAGCACGGCTGGCATATCCTCCGCCCGGCGCTTGCCGAGCCCCACCTCCAGCAGCGTGCCGGTGAGGATACGCACCATGTTGTAGAGGAAGCCCTCGCCCCGGAAGGTGAGGGTCAGCTCGTCCCCGTGCCGGGCAAGCTCGATGGCGGTCACGGTGCGGACGGTGGATTTTTTATAGCGCTTGTTGGCGCAGAAGGAGCGGTAGTCGTGCCGCCCGCAGAGCAGCTCCGCCGCCCGGGCCATGGCGTCCAGATCCAGCGGCTCCTCCACCCGGTACTGGTATTTCCGGGCGAATACGTCGGGGACGGTCCCCAGCCGCAGGCGGTAGCGGTATACCTTGCCCTTGGCCGACAGCCGGGCGTGAAAGCGGTCGTCCGCGCTCTCCGCCGCCGTCACCGCGATGTCCTCCGGCAGGTAGCGGTTGGCGTAGGCCATGACCTCTGCCGCCGGGCGCTCCCCGGGCAGGCGGACGCTGGCCGTCTGGCCCAGCGCATGGACCCCCGCGTCGGTGCGGCCCGCGCCGTGGACCTCCACCCGCTCTCCCGCCAGCCGGGACAGCACCTCCTCCAGCTTGGCCTGAATGGTGTTGGCGGTGTTGCCCTGCCGCTGCCAGCCGTCGTAGCGGCTGCCGTCGTATTGCAGGGTGAGCTTGTAGTTCATGCCGTTCCCTCCGCAAGGCTCCGCTGGAAATCTGCGGCGGCCTGTTTGTCCGCGGCAATCTTCTCGAAGCTGTTCAGGTATTCCTGCGGGTATTTGGGGTTGGACAGCCGGGTGATCTTCCCGGTGTTCGGGTCCACCAGCTTGGTGATGCCCCCCGCTCCCAGCGACAGGACGGACTGAAGCTCTTCCATCATGATGATGTTGTAGGCGCACACCGTCCCCGGGCGGCACCAGCCCACGTTTTCAAAGGAGCCGGACATATATTTCTGCCGGTAGAGGTAATAGGGCGCGTAGCCCGCCGCCCGGAGCCGCTCCTCCGCCAGCGTCAGCATGGCGGCCACCTCCTCCGGGGCGCAGAGATCGCCCCCTTCCTCCGCCAGCCGCGCGCCCTTTTTCAGGGCGAGGGTGTGGACGGTGATGTTGGCCGGGGCCATGCCCAGCACGCCGGACAGGGTGCGAGCAAAGCCCGCGAGGCTGTCCGTGGGCAGGCCCGCGATGAGATCCATGTTCACCATGCCGCCGAAGTGCTCCTCCGCCAGCGCCATGGCCTCCCCGATCTGGGCGGCGGTGTGGGCGCGGCCCATGGCCCGGAGGACGTGATCCTCCAGCGTCTGGGGGTTGACGGAAATGCGCTGGATGCCGTGGCGGCGCAGGGTGTCCAGCTTGTCCGCCGTGATGGTGTCCGGCCGCCCGGCCTCCACGGTGAACTCCGCGCAGCGCTCCATGGGCAGGAATCGTTCCGCCGCCGTCAGCACCCGGTCCAGCTGCTCCGCCGACAGGGTGGTGGGCGTGCCGCCGCCCATGTAGGCGGTGCTGATGTGCAGTCCCCGCTCCCGCAGCAGCGCGCCGGACAGCTCGATCTCCCGGCACAGGGCGTCCACGTATGGTTCCACCAGCCGCAGCGCCCGGTTCACGTCGGCGGAGATGAAGGAGCAGTAGGCGCAACGGGTGGGGCAGAAGGGGATGCCGATATAGAGGGACATCCCGTCGGGCGCAAGGCTCCGGCGGACGGTAAGGGCCGCGTCGGCGCACTCCATGGCAAGCTCCGCCCGGCTCTCGCTGACCCGGAACAGGTCGGTGAGCCGGGATTTTGCCGCCGCACGGCTGGCTCCCGCCGCCATCTGCCGGGTGGGCAGCTTCACCGGCCGCACGCCGGTCAGCGCTCCCCATGGCGGCTCGTGGCCCAGCGCGGCCACCCCGGCGTCGTAAAAGGCCAGCCGCAGCACCCGCTGGCGCACCCGGTCGTCCTCCAGCCCACCGGTGAGCTCGCTCACCGGGGCGTGGCGGACGCCGGCGGTGTGCGCCCCGTTCCACCAAAGCTCCGCCCGGGCGACGACCTCATCATGCTCCACGGCGAGGGTCAGCCGGGCGGCGTTGTCCGTGCCGTCCAGCCCCTCTGCCGGGTACTCCGGCCGCTGGCCGGGGAAGAGGGTGAGCATCATCTGCTCGGCGGCGTAGCGGTAGTCGTGGCCTTCCAGATACAGCCGCATCAGCTCTTCATAGCCTCCTGCATGAAGAAGTTGGTCTTCCGCTCGGTGTCGAGGGAAGAGAAGCCCTCGTGGCCGGGGTAGAC
>CAKUKL010000328.1 GCA_934662925.1 uncultured Oscillospiraceae bacterium
GCCCAGAGCGGCGGGAAGGGCAGAAGCTCGTCCCGGAAACCGGTTCAGCCCCAGAAAAAGCCCTACCGTCGGGAGATCGGCGCGGTCATCTGCCTGCTGCTGGCCTTTTTCGGCGCCATCGGCTATTTCAAAACGGACGACGGCGCGTTTATCGCGCTGTTCTGCAATCTGCTCAAGGGCCTGTGCGGTTACGGATTCTATATCGCGCCGCCCATGTTGCTCATCGCGGCGTGGATCCTGGCGTTCCACCGGGGCCGCCCGGTGCGGCTGCGGGTGACCAGCGCGCTGCTGCTTCCTGTGCTGGTTGGTGCGGTGTTCCATCTGATCCTCTGCCGGGCAGAATACGTCTGGTCCGCCGCCATCCTCGGCCAGCTCTGGGAGGACGGACTGACCTGCACCTCCGGCGGCGCGGTGAGCGGCCTGCTGGCCGTGGCCTTCCGGTATGCCTTCAGCAAGGTGGGCGCGCTGGCGGTGTTCGTGGTGCTGGCCGTCGTGGCCGTGTTCTGCACCTTCCATATCACGCCCAGCGATATTCTGGACTTCTTCCGGGAGAAGAAGGAGAACCGCCCGGAATATGACCCTGACGATTATGAGGAGCCTGTGCGTCCTGTCCGCCGGGAGCCGGAAAAGCCCGCCCATACCGGCCGCAAGCCAGTCATCGACATCCCAGTGGACGACGGCCCGCTGACGGCCAAGGAGCCCACCACGCCGGTGACCACCGTGCGGAAGAAGAAGCTGTTTGACCGGTTTGCCGGTGTGCCCAGCCCGGACAAGGTGCTGACGGGGGACACCACCCCCGAAGCCGAGCCGGAGAAACCCCAGTATGAGGACATGCCTGACCTCGCTCCGGCGACGGACAGTACTTTCCGCCCCGCCCCCGTGAAGCCGGAGCCTGTTCCAGTAACTGAGCCTGCGCCGCAGGCGGAGACGGCGGTCCAGCCGGACGCGCCGGTGCCGCCCCCCATCATCCGGGAGCCCGCGGTGCGCAAGGTCACGAAGGAGGAGGCCCAGCAGGCCCACGACGAGGTCAGTCGGGAGATCGAGCAATCCATGGCGGAAGAGCCGCCCGCCTACCGTTATCCGCCGCTGTCCCTGCTGAAGGAGGGGACAGGCCCCACCGGCGGCGAAGCCCTCAGCGAGCTTCACGCCAACCAGCAGCGGCTGGAGGACACCCTGCGCTCCTTCGGCGTGGACGCCCACATTTCCGGCGTCACCCGGGGGCCGTCGGTCACCCGGTACGAGCTGGCGCTGGAGCAGGGCGTCAAGCTCAATAAGATCACCAACCTGTCCGATGACATCGCGCTGGCACTGGGCGCATCCGCCGTGCGCATCGCGCCCATCCCGGACAAGATCTCCACGGTGGGCATCGAGGTGCCCAACCGCTCTGTGACCTCCGTGGCCATCCGGGAAGTCATCGGCTCCAAGGCATTCACCGACAGCACGTCCAAGGTGTCCTTCGCCGTGGGCAAGGACATCGCGGGCAACTGCATCGTGGGCAACATCGCGAAGCTGCCCCATATGCTCATCGCCGGTACCACCGGCTCCGGCAAGTCGGTGTGCACCAATTCCCTCATCATCTCTCTGCTGTATAAGTCCACCCCGGAAGAGGTGCGGCTCATTATGGTGGATCCGAAGATGGTGGAGCTGGGCGTCTACAACGGCATCCCCCATCTGCTCATCCCGGTGGTCACCGACCCGAAAAAGGCCGCCGGCGCCCTCCAGTGGGCGGTCAACGAAATGATGAAGCGCTACCGCGCCTTTTCCGAGGTGGGCGCTAAAGATCTGGCATCCTACAACAACCACGCGCGGAAAGAAGGCAAGGAGCCCATGCCCCAGATCGTGGTGGTCATCGACGAGCTGGCTGACCTGATGCTGGTGGCGGCTAAAGAGGTGGAGGAATCCATCTGCCGGGTGGCCCAGATGGGCCGCGCTTCCGGTATGCATCTGGTCATCGCCACCCAGCGGCCCTCCGCCGACGTCATCACCGGCCTGATGAAGGCCAACATCCCCAGCCGCATCGCCTTTGCCGTGGCGTCCAGTCTGGAATCCCGCATCATTCTGGACACCACCGGCGCGGAAAAGCTGGTGGGTAAGGGTGATATGCTCTATTTTCCCCTCGGCTCCGGCAAGCCCCAGCGGGTGCAGGGCTGCTTCATCTCCGAAGAGGAAGTGGCAGCGGTGGTGGACTTCATCAAGGAGGGCTCCACCGCCCGGTATGACGAATCCGTCATCCACGAGATCGAGCAGCACGCCGAGGAGAAGGAAAAGGCCTCCAAGGGCGTGGGC
>CAKUKL010000329.1 GCA_934662925.1 uncultured Oscillospiraceae bacterium
GGGCTATACGCTGGACGAGATCCCCAACGCCGTCACCGGCAAGACCACCGCCTGCTTCGAGCCTACGGTTGACTACTGCGTGCTGAAGATCCCCCGCCTGCCCTTTGATAAGTTCACCACTGCCAGCCGCACGCTGGGCACCCAGATGAAGGCCACCGGCGAGGTCATGGCCATCGGCAACTCCTTCGAGGGCGCGCTGATGAAGGCCGTCCGCTCGCTGGAGCAGAACGTCCACGCTCTCCGCCTGCCCAAGCACATCGAGCTGAGCGATGAGGAAATCGAGGAAAAGCTGGCCGACATCGACGACGAACGCATTTTCGTGGTCACCGAGGCTCTGCGCCGGGGTATTTCCCCCGACGTCATCTTCAACGCCACCAAGATCGACCGCTGGTTCCTTGACCGGCTCCAGATGATCGTCAACATGGAGAACGACCTCAAGGCCGGCAAGCTGGACCGCACCACCATGCAGCTTGCCAAGGAAATGGGCTTTGCCGACAGCTATATCGGCTTCCTCTGCGGCAAGGACCGCAAGGAAATCAAGGCCATGCGGGAGTCCATGGGCATTCGGCCCGGCTTCAAGATGGTGGATACCTGCGCCGCCGAGTTCGACGCGGAAACTCCCTATTACTACTCCACCTACGATCAGGAGAACGAGGCGGAGACCCCCAGCTCCGGCAAGCGCAAGGTGCTGGTCCTCGGCTCCGGCCCCATCCGCATCGGTCAGGGCATCGAGTTCGACTATTGCTCCGTCCACTCTGTGTGGTCGCTAAAGAAGCTGGGCTGCGAGACCATCATCGTCAACAACAACCCCGAGACCGTTTCCACCGACTTTGACGTGGCGGACAAGCTGTATTTCGAGCCGCTGACCGCCGAGGACGTGGAGAACATCGTGGAGCAGGAGCATCCCTGGGGCGCGGTGGTCCAGTTCGGCGGCCAGACCGCAATCAAGCTGGCCAAGGCCCTCACCGATATGGGCGTGCCCATTCTGGGTACCTCTTCCGACGGCGTGGACGCCGCCGAGGACCGGGAGCGCTTCGACGAGATCCTGAACCAGTGCCGCATCCCCCGTGCCAAGGGCAGAACGGTGTTCACCACCGAGGAGGCGCTGGCCGCCGCCCACGAGGTGGGCTATCCCGTGCTGGTGCGTCCGTCCTATGTGCTGGGCGGACAGGGCATGGAGATCGCCTACAACGACCGCAACATTCAGGACTTCATGCGCATCATCAACCAGACGGTGCAGGAGCACCCCATTCTGGTGGACAAATACCTCATGGGCCGCGAGGTGGAGGTAGACGGCGTGTTCGATGGGGAGGACGTGCTCATCCCCGGCATCATGGAGCACGTAGAGCGCGCGGGCGTTCACTCCGGCGACTCCATCTCTGTGTACCCTTCCATCCACATCGAGGACAAGCACAAGGAGACCATTGAGCGCTACACCTATGACCTTGCCAAGGCGCTGGGTGTCATCGGCCTGATCAACATCCAGTTCATCATCTACAACGACGAGGTGTACGTCATCGAGGTAAACCCCCGTTCCTCCCGTACCATTCCCTATATCTCCAAGGTCACCGGCGTGCCGGTCATCGACCTTGCCACTAAGGTCATGATGGGCCAGAAGCTCCGTGATCTGGGCTACGGCACCGGCATTTACAAGGAAGCGGATTATTACGCCGTCAAGATGCCCGTGTTCTCCTTCGAGAAGCTCACCGACGTGGACACCGGCCTTGGCCCCGAGATGAAGTCCACCGGCGAGGTGCTGGGTATCGCGGAGTCCTTCCCCCAAGCGCTGCTCAAGGCGTTCAAGGGCGCCAACATGAAGGTGCCCAAGAAGGGCGGCCGCATCATCATCACCGTCAAGGACGAGGACAAGGGCGAGATCGTGGGCATTGCCCGTGGCTTTGCCGACATGGGCATCGAGATCCTGGCCACCGAGGGCACCTGCAAGGCTCTGCGGGATGCCGGGGTGGAGTGCACGCAGGTGGCCCGCATCTCGCAGGCGCACCCGAACATCGGCGACATGATAGCCTCCGGCACCATCGATCTGGTCATCAACACCCCCACCAAGGGCCGCAAGCACGACACCGACGGCTTCAAGATCCGCCGGGCCACCGTGGAGCACTCCGTGGGCTGCGTTACCGCCATCGACACCGCCCGGGCCATGCTCACCGTCCGGGAGCAGGGCAGAAGCGCGGACCTGCGCCCCATTGACATCACGAAGATCTGATTTTTTGGAACAACTTCCCCCGGCGCTCCGTCTGAACAGACAGAGGATAAGTCAAGGAG
>CAKUKL010000330.1 GCA_934662925.1 uncultured Oscillospiraceae bacterium
GGCATGGCCATCCTGCCCGGCTCAGTGGTGCAGTCCTACGGGAGCCCCTATCTGTCCTGGCTGAAGCTGACGGGCTATGACGAGGCCCGGCTGACGCTGGCCGCCTGCTGGAACCGGGAGAATATGAACCCGGCCATCCCTGTGTTTCTCGACTACTTGAAAAGCTGTATCCACACCGAATAAAACGGAAAAAGCGGACGTTCCCCCTCGGAACGTCCGCTTTTTTGCGGAGGAATCGTTATATCAAGCGGGGCCGTCCGCCGGATATCAGCCCAGCCGGGCCTGATGACGGGCCTTGAATTTCGGCACGTTCAGGAACAGCATGAGGATCAGCGCCAGAATGAACAGCACGCCGCAGATGATGTACGCGCCGTCCATGGTGCCGCCGGTGAGAGACATGCCGAAGGCGATAACGGAGAAGGCGGTCATCCGCCCCGCAGTGAACACCACGGTCAGCGGGGTCTGGGCCTTCAGGAAGTCGCTCCGGTCAAACAGGGACGCGCACAGGGACACCGGCCAGTTGGCGTTTCCGCCGATGCACCAGTAGAACATGAACACGGAGATGAACATGAGCACGAGATTGTGATTCGCCCGGCTGGCGGCCACATTGAGGAACGCCGCCGCGCCAAAAATAACGCAGAACATGATGACGGCCTTCTTGGTGCCGAACTTCTGGTCCATCCAGCCCCACACCAGAGAGCCGACACAGGCCAGCGCAGCAAACACCGCGTTGATGACCACCGCCTGCGCCTGCGTGTAGCCGAACTCCTGAATGCGGACGGTGGAATAGGCCACGCAGCCCACATTGCCGCACATCATCAGGGCACAGGCCAGCGCGATGATCCAGAATTCCTTGCAGCACAGGATCTGGCCGGTGGTCCAGCTGCCCGCACCATGGTCCTTGGCATCGGCGGCGGCCACGGACTCGATGCCGAACTCACGCTCCTGATCCGGTGTGATGTTGTCGGGATACTGACCGCACTCTTCGGGGGTATCCTTCACGAGGAGCTGGTTGAGCACGCCGGTAACAATAAGGAAAATACCCAGGATCAGAGTGGCAAAGCTCACGCCGCCAAAGCCGATGAGCGCCACCAGCAGCGGCACCAGCAGCATGGTGGCCGCGTTGTTGCCGATGGTGGTCCAGCCCATGACGATGCCCTTCTTGCGGGGGAACCAACTGGAGGTCAGCTTGGCGTAGGAGATCCAGCAGCGGCCGTTGGAGCACACCACCGCCACGATCAGGCTGATGACGTACATGGGGATGGTGGTGGCCCGGCCCATGAGGATATAGGCGACGCCGGCCAGAATGGACAGTACCGTTGCCTGGGTCCGGGGACTCTTTTTCTGTGCCCAGATCCCGATGGGGATATAGGCGATCAGGGCGACATAGCCCGCGATAGAATTGAAGTAGAGCAGGGAATTGGGATCCCAGCCCGTAGCGCTGGAAATTGCGGGGATCACGATCTGGGCGCCGTCTGCGCTGATGCCCACATCCATAAACAGCGCGAAGAAGTAGAACGCGATCAGCGTCCAGCCCATAGCGCCGAACCGGCTGTTGGTCAGAGGGGACTTGCTGCCTTTCATACCTTTCACTCCCTGAATTTCAGTCTTTTTTTACCGATATGTTCCGAACCGGTGTTTTGTTTTCAGTTGTACGGCACCCAGCACTCCATGAGTTCCTTCACCGGGAACTTGGACAGCACCTCGTAGCCGTCGTCCTTGACCAGCACCATCTCCTCCAGACGGACGCCGTGGTCGCCGCCCTTCTTGCCGGTCCAGGTCTCAAGGCAGATGACCATGCCGGACTGGAGGGTGGTGGGCTCCACGCCGGGGATGTTCCGGTTGACGCAGGAGAGGAAGGGCCGGTCGTGGAGGGTCAGGCCAATGCCGTGGCCGGTGGCCAGCGGAGCCACCTCGCCCCACGTCTCGTAGCCCCAGTAGTGGGGGGAGTCGGGCCACTCCGCCATGACCTCAAAGTCGGTGACGCCGGCCTTGACCTTGCGGATGGCGCTGTAGATCATGTCGTAGCACTCCTGATAGGTGTCCTTCTGCTCCTGCGTGGCCTTGCCGCAGCAGAACGTGCGGTAAATGCAGGTGCGATAGCCCAGGAAAGCGTCGCCGTCCACGTCCACGTACACCAGATCGCCGGGGCGGATCATCCGGTCGCCAAAGGTCAGGCCGTAGGGGTTGGTGTTGGGGCCGGACATGCACACCAGATCCTCCGTGTGGTCGCAGCCCTCCTCGTACAGCGCGGCGATGCCCGCGGCCACAAGGTCGCACTC
>CAKUKL010000331.1 GCA_934662925.1 uncultured Oscillospiraceae bacterium
ATGCCCCCCCCGGGCGGCATGGGCATGGGCATCGACCGCTGCGTCATGATGCTCACCGGCAACGACACGATTCGGGAAGTCATTCTCTTCCCCACGATGAAGCCGTTGGACTAACCATGAAAAGCATACCGGCAGTTTCCCTGCCGGTATGCTTTTGCGCGTAAAAAGAGGTGAGAGCGTTTGAGACACGGGGAAGAGAAGCGGCACCGGCTTCAGGCCGCCCAGATCGTGGCCATTTCCTTTGCGGCGGTGATTTTCTGCGGCACGATCCTGCTGCTGCTTCCGGTGTCCTCCGCCTCGGGGGAGAGCTGCGGGCTGATGACCGCCCTCTTTACCGCCACCTCCGCCACCTGTGTGACGGGGCTGGTGCTGGTGGACACGCTGACGGCGTGGTCCTTTTTCGGGCAGGCTGTGATCCTGATCATGATCCAGCTGGGCGGTCTGGGTTTTATGACCATCATTTTTCTGCTGTCTCTGCTGGTGCGGCGGAAGCTGTCCCTCAGTCAGCGGCTCATGATGGTGTCCGCCTTCAACCTCAACGACATGAGCGATGTGACCCGCCTGCTGCGGGGAGCGCTGCGAACCACCTTTGCCTTTGAGGGGGCGGGGGCCGTCATCCTGACGGCGTGCTTCCTTCCCCGGTACGGGGCGGCGGCCATCTGGAAGGGAATTTTCATCTCCGTCTCCGCCTTCTGCAACGCAGGCTTTGACCTGCTGGGCCCGGCGGGGATCGGAAGCCTTTCCTCCTACAACGGAAATCCCGTTGTGCTCATTACCGCCGCTGTGCTCATTACCGCGGGCGGTCTGGGCTTTTTTGTCTGGGAGGAGATCAAGGAAAAGCGCGCCGTGCGCACCCTGACGCTGTACAGCAAGATCGTGCTGTACATGACGGGGGCGCTGCTCCTGCTGGGCACGGTGTTCTTCTTTGCCGCCGAGTTCCGGAACGGCGGGACACTGGGCGAAATGCCCGTGTGGAAGCGCCTGCTCAATGCCTTTTTCCAGTCGGCGACCCTGCGCACGGCGGGATTCTACAGCTTTGATCAGGGCGGCATGACCGACGTCTCTATGGTGATGAGCATTCTCCTTATGCTCATCGGCGGTTCCTCTGGCTCCACGGCGGGCGGCCTGAAGATCGGGACCATCAGCGTCATCCTGCTGGCCACCCGGGCAGGACTGCGGGGGAGCGAGACGGTGACCTTCCGGGGCCGCACCATCCCCCAGCAGAAGGTGTTATCCGCGGTGACGCTGGTGCTGTTTGTGCTGCTGATGTTCATCATGGCATCCATGGCCGTGGCCCTTATCGACGGCGTGCCCTATCTGGCGGCGGCCTATGAGGCGGCGTCCGCCATGGCTACGGTGGGACTGACCACGGGCATCACGGCGGGGCTGAGCCGCACGACTCATATCCTGCTGATCCTGCTCATGTATCTGGGCCGGGTCGGGGTGCTGTCCTTCTCGCTGGCGTTCCTGTCCCAGAGCCGGGGCCGGAGCAAGCTCAGCTATCCCAAGGCGGACGTTATGATCGGTTAAACGGAAAATACCGGGCGCGGAAGCGCACAGGAGGGCCGTTATGAAGAATTTTGTGGTCATCGGGCTGGGGCGGTTCGGCACCGCCGTGGCCAGAGAGCTGTATGATGTGGGCAACGACGTTCTGGGGCTGGACACCAACAGCGAGAACGTGGAGAATATCGCCGACTATGTGACCCACGCCGTCACCGGCGACGGCCGGGACCCAGAGGTGCTCCGGGCGCTGGGAGTGGCGGACTACGACTGCGCCGTGGTCGCCGTGGGCAGCGACGTGGGCAGCAGCGCCCTCATCACCATGCGGCTGAAGGAGGCCGGAGTGCCTCAGGTGGTGTGCAAGGCCCAGAGCCATGTACACCAGCGGCTGCTGGAAAAGATCGGCGCCGACCGGGTCATCTTCCCGGAGCACGAGATGGGCATCAAGGTGGCCCAGGGGCTGGCCCGCTCTAATATTCTGAATTTTATCGAGCTTTCGCCGGAATACGGCCTTGTGGACGTGGACCTGCCCCGGGGCTGGGCGGGTCACACCATCCGGGATCTGGACGTCCGGGCGAAGTATAAGGTCAATGTCATCGCGGTGCGACGGGGCAGCGATTTCCACGTCTCTCCCGGAGCGGACTGGATCATGATCGAGGGCGACAAGCTGGTGGTGCTGGGCGCGGACAGCGACATCGCGGCGCTGTGCAAGCGATGAGCCGGGAGCGGATCACCAGCCGGAGCAACCCCCTCATCTCCCGGCTGAGAAAGCTGAAG
>CAKUKL010000332.1 GCA_934662925.1 uncultured Oscillospiraceae bacterium
GGGGTGAACTACACCGCCGCGGCGTCCAAGGAGCTCAAGCGGCTGGAGGACATGGGCTTCGGCGGTCTGCCGGTGTGCATGGCTAAGACCCAGTACTCTCTGTCCGACGACCAGACGAAGCTGGGGCGCCCCGAGGGCTTTACCATCACCGTGAGCAAGGTGAAGGTGTCCGCCGGCGCAGGCTTCGTGGTGGTGCAGACCGGCGACATCATGACCATGCCCGGTTTGCCCAAGGTCCCCGCCGCCGAGAAGATCGACGTAGACGAGAACGGCGTGATCACCGGACTGTTCTGAGCCGGGCATGGTCATGCCCGCCGCGGGTGCGGCGTACAAGCGTTTTTGCGGAGCAAAAACCTTGAAATGGACGGAATTCACTTCCGGCCATTTGAATCAAATCGGGGTCCCCGATGGGCGTAAGCCCATTGGGGTCATGCCCGCCGCGGGTGCTTTACTTCCGGGAAACTGACAGACCTTATGCAAACGATGCGGAATGAACAGAAAACCTCCCCCGCCGTGTGATTTGGGGCACGGCGGGGGAGGTTTTTGTCAGCTTTGCAGATAGGCGGCGGCTTCCGCGCCGGAGGTGCGGCCGGAGTAGATGGTAAAGCTCATCTCCGAGCCGAAGTAGCAGTAGGAATCATTGAACCAGCCGGAGCACATGACGCCCGCGGCGTACAGACCGGGGATGGCGTGTCCCTCCAGATCCATGACGCGCTGGTGGTTGTCGATCTTCAGGCCGCCGAGGCAGGTGTCGATGCCGGAGCGGCCAAGAATGACGTAGTAGGGCGGCTGGGTCACAGGCTCCAGATACTGCTTGCCCTTCAGGAATTCCTCGTCATATCCGCGGGCGCAGTACGTGTTGTAGCGGGCCACGGTGTCCTTGAGGACCGCAGGGGCGCAGCCGATGAATTCGGCGGCCTCGTCCAGCGTCTGGCAGATCTTCGCGTTGCCCCGGGACTGCTCGTACTCCAGATGCTCCATGATGCGCTCCCGCCATGTGGCGGGGTCCTGTCCCTTTTCCACCGGGCAGATGGGGCCGCCGAAGCTGGGGGGAGACTCGATCTGGCAGCCGGTGTCGTACCGGGCGGGGAGAAAATCCGTGTGGGCGCGGACGGCGTCGATGTAGTTTTGGTCCATGAGGGTGTAGCTCTTTTTGCCGGGCTGGCAGTCCACGCTCAGCGACATCATCCAGCCGAACTCCTCCTCGAAGGGAATGGCCTCGTTGGTAAAGCGCTCGCCGTTCTGGTTGACCTTGATGGGCTGGGGACGGCGCATGAGCATGCCCACCAGCTCGCTGGCCCGGGGGTAGTGGTTGTGGGGCCCGATGAACAGCGTGCCGATCCGGCCCGCCGCCGCGCCGATCTCCTCCGCCATGATCAGGCCGTCGCCGGTGTTGTGGGGAAGCTCCGCCATGATGTGAACGTCCCGGTACTCATCGGTGCAGTAAAAGCGGCGGATCAGGTCCTTATTGCTGGAGATGGAGCCGGTGGCGAGGATGACAGCCTTCGCGTGGACGGTCACGGGGCCGTCGGGGCCCTCCGCCTCCACGCCGGTGACCCGGCCGTCCTCCGTCAGCAGGTGCCGTGCCCGGGTGCCGGTCATGATCTCCACGCCGTATCTGGCGCAGGCCTCCCGCAGGCACTTGACCAGCTTCGGCCCCTGCATCTCCATGACCCACTTCTCCCCGTCCCAATGGCCGGTGCGGTTATGGGTGGGCTTGACCCTGGACAGGTCGGCGCTCTCGGTGCAGCAGAAGTTGTACTCCAGCCCCAGATCCTCCAGCCACTCGAAATTCTCGCCGGAGCCGTTGAGCCATTTGCGCACCAGCTTGGCGTCGCATCGCCAGTTCAGCAGGCGCATAAGCTTCTGGTACTCCTCGTCCACGTCGAATTTCTGGCCAAAACGCCGCTGGACGGGGGTGTTGATGCCCATCATGCCGGCGCTCATGACGGTGCAGCCGCCGGGGGCCTTCATTTTTTCCAGCAGCAGGATGTTTTTCACGCCGTGCTGCGCGGCGCTGACGGCGGCGGACATTCCGCCGCCCGCCGCGCCGATCACACACAGATCCACAGTTTTGATCAAGTCGTTCACGACCTTTCTTGAGTTTTGTCAGACGGTCAGCGGGTGTGCGTTCCGTCGTGCTTGAATTTCCACAGCCGGGTGGCCGCCCAGATGCACAGCGCCGCCACGGCGCACTCCGCAGGAACGCGGTTGATGATGTCGTACTCCGTGCAGCCGACCTCCGTGATCCGGTCATGCCCGGTATAGGTG
>CAKUKL010000333.1 GCA_934662925.1 uncultured Oscillospiraceae bacterium
CCAGAGTATGGGAGGCCATGGAGTATAGCCTCATGGCAGGAGGCAAAAGAATTCGTCCGCTGATGCTGGAGCTGGCCCTCAACAACGGCGTACACCGGCAGAGCGGGCTTCAGCTGGGCCCCCGTACCGGGGATCCGGCGGAATTTTCCAGTCTGGCTGACATCGAGGACGCCTTCGAGCGGCAGTTCGAGGCGTTGTACCGCCCGGCCATGGCCTTTAAGAACGCGGACATGTATCTCTATGACACCCAGATGCCCTGTCCGCTGATCTCCTCCTTCTACGGGAGCTGCCTTGAGCGGGGCGACGACTTCTTCCATCACGGCATCGACCCCTATGCCGGTCATGTGACGGGCATCTGCGGCCTGCCCAACATCGCCGATTCTCTCGCCGCCATCCAGAAGGTGGTCTTCGAGGACAAGACGGCCACCATGCCGGAGCTGAGCCGGGCGCTGGCGGCCAACTTCGAGGGCTGTGACGAGCTGCTCCGCAGCCTCAAGGCCGCGCCGAAATTCGGCAATGATATGGACGAGGTGGACCTCATTGCCCGCCGGGTGCTGCTGCGGTCCAGCAAATTCGTCTGCGAGCATCACACGTGGAATGGCCGCAAATGCGCCATCGGCTGCATCGGCATGACCGTAAACATCCCATACGGCGAGATCCTGGGCGCCATGCCGGACGGCCGGCTGGCGGGGGAGCCCCTTTCCGAGGGCGGCATTTCCCCTTATCCCGGCCGGAACGTCAGCGGGATCACCGCCGTCCTCAATTCCGTGGCCAAGGTCGATCACGACTGGCTGGAAAACGGCAGCATTCTGAACGTGCGCATTGCCGCCGGGGCCTGCTCCACGCCGGACAAGCTGAAGAAGCTGGCCGCGCTGGTGCGGGTGTTCTGCCGGAAAAAGGGCAGCCTGATCCAGTTCAACTTCACCGGGACGGAGACGCTGCTGGACGCGCAGAAGCACCCGGAGCGCTACAAGGATCTGCTGGTCCGGGTGGCCACATACAGCTCCTACTTTGTGGAGCTGAGCACCGCGCTTCAGGATAACATCATCAGCCGGACCGCGATGGATCTTTAACGGGAGGAATGGCCATGAGCCGGAAAGAACTGATCTTCAATCTGGTGCGCGGCTCCTTTGTGGATGGATGGGGCGTCCGGACCACGATCTTCCTCAAGGGCTGCCCCCTGCGCTGCAAGTGGTGCTGCAACCCGGAGGGCCAACGGTATGTGCCGGAGCTGCGGCTGTTCCGCCAGCGGTGCAGCGGCTGCGGAGCCTGCCTGACCCGCTGCCCCCGGAAGGCGCTGTCGCTGACGCCGGAGGGAATATCCTGCGACCGGGAGCGCTGCGACGGCTGCGGGGATTGTCTCGCGGCCTGCCCGGACAAGGCGCTGGAGCTGTTCGGCCAGCTGATGTCCGCGCGGGAGGTCTTTGAGATCGTGCGGAAGGACCGGGATTACTACGCCGTTTCCGGCGGCGGCTTGACCATCGGCGGCGGCGAAGCGTCCCAGTTCCCGGAATTCTGTCTGGAGCTCATGGAGCTGTGCCATGGTGACGGGATCTCCGTCGCCGTGGACACCTGCGGATACGCGCCGAAGCCGGAAAACTTTGCGGTCCTGGCGGCGGCCGATCTGCTGCTCTATGACATCAAGGGCGTCGATCCCGCCCGCCATCGGGAAAATACCGGCGTGGACAACGCCGTCATCTGGGAAAATCTGCGGCGGCTGGACGAGCTGGGCAAGGAGATCATCATCCGTATCCCGGTGATCCCGGGCTATAACGACGGCGAAGCCGAGCTTGCGGAGGAAGCCCGCCGACTGGCGCAGCTGAAACACGTCAGCCGGGTGGATCTGATCTGCTATCATCAGTACGGCATAGTCAAATATCAGCAGCTGGACATGAAATATCCCGTTCCGGACTCGGTGACGCCCATCCCGCCGGAGCGGCAGCAGGAGATCCTGGCGCTGTTTCAGCGCCATGGCCTGAAGGCGCAGCTCGGGGGCTGACCGGAGCCTTTGCGCCGTGTAAAGTACACATTTTCAAAAGCGCCCCCAGCCGGGTCGAACCGGCTGGGGGCGCTTTCTTCGTGCCCGGCTCCGATCATCTCCAAAAGGACTGACCGGGGCCGGGACTTATCGTTTTTGAATATTTCACTTCGCGGCGCTCTTTTTCTATAATAATGTCTACTGAATAAACCACTTTGCGGTTTATTCACACGGCGTATGCCGTGTAATTCCATAAAAACGGCGTTTTTATGGAATTCAGACATTGTTAC
>CAKUKL010000334.1 GCA_934662925.1 uncultured Oscillospiraceae bacterium
CTCGTTGTAGCTGTGCCACAGGAAAATGGAGTAGTCCATGGTAACGGCCAGCTGGAGCACGGCGGACAGGGCTTTTGTGATATAGGAGATCTCTCCGAAGAAGAAGTTGCTGCCCAGATTGATGACGATGGCCATGCCGATGCTGGCCAGAAACACGAAGGGCACCAGCCAGCCGTCCAGAAAGATCATCATGGCGGCACAGGCGCACAGAACGGCAAGGCCCACGTACACCGGCTCTTCCTTCTCGCACAGGTCCTTCAGGTCGGTGACCAGCGCGGACATGCCGGAGACGAAGCACTGCTTTCCGGCAATGGAGCGGATCTCCCGGATGGCATCCATGGTCACGTCCTCCGAGGTGGCGCTGTCGAAGAAAATGGCCATCATGGTGGCGTCGCCGCTGTTGAAGGCGTCATAGAGCTTGTCGGGAAGCAGCTCCATGGGCACGGAGACGTCCGCGACGGAGTCGTACCACAGGACGGTGTCCACGTGGTCCACGGCCTCGATCTTTTCCTTCAGGGCGGCCACGTCCTTGGGGGCCATATTCTCCACGATGACGAAGGAGAACGCGCCCTTTCCGAAGTCGTCCATCAGGGCGTCCTGTCCGATAACGGTATCCATGTCGTCGGGCAGGTAGTCCAGCATGTCATAGTTGATCCGGGTGGCCATCATCCCGAACACCGACGGGATGAGCAACAGGATGCCGACCACCAGGATCGCCACGCGATGTTTGACGATCGCTTTTGCAGCTTGCATTACGAGCTTCAGTCCTTTCTGATCCGGGACAGGGGGCGCGGCGCGTCACCTGTCCTCCACTTCATAATCGTCCACCTCAATGACGTCGGGCCGCTGATTGCGGACGATCTTCACCGTGCACAGGGCCACGCAGAGGTTCATGGCGCCGTCCAGCAGCAGGGCCAGCCCCGCCAGACCCACCAGCGCCGCCGAGCCCGCCGCCGAGCGGAAAATAAGCACCGCGCCGATGGCGCAGGTCACGACGGCAAACACCAGCACCAGCCACCAGCGGCGGATGCCGAAGCTGTGGGAGTCAAGGGCGATCTGCACCTTGAACAGGCCGTCGGCCAGCACGGGGATGCCGAGCATAATGCTCAGGAACCGCATGGTGCCGGCGGGATGGGCCACCACGATGGTGCCCAGCACGATGAGCAGCACGCCGAAGGCCAGATCGTACTGAAAGGCCAGCCGGAACAGATCCTTGGAAAAGTACCCCACCAGCTTGATGAAACCGAACACGATCATCCCGATGCCCAGCAGCCGCCCGATCCACGGCACGGAGGTCTCCGGCCGGGCCAGCAGAACGACCCCAAGCACACAGAACAAAATCGAAATGACGATATAACCGATCTTCGCGGTTTTCATTGGTATGACGGAACGCATCATGCCATCTCCTTTCAAAGTACCCGACCACGGGCGCCTCGTTCTTACATTGTGGGAGTATAGTCCTTTTCCCGCCGGATCGGAATGGGCAAAAAAACACCCGGTGTCCCAAAGCCGGACACCGGGCGTTCATTTGGCTGAAATTTGGGCAGATATGGGAATGTGCCTAAAAAGCGGCCCGCGGCAAACTGCCGCGGGCCGCGCCGGTCACGCTTTCTTTGTCTCCTGACTGCGCTGGATAACGGCGGTGGACATGCCGTGGCACAGCTGGAGCATCCGCTCCAGCTCCTCGATGGCGCTGCCGTCCATGCCCCGGCTGATCCAGCTCACACACATGCCGAACAGCTCACAGCTGATGAAGCGGATGAGGATCTTCCGGTCCGTCTCGTCCATGGGCGCGTCAAAGGCGGAGTCCACGTAGGCCGTCACGGCGTACTCGCACAGGCGTAGGGCCTCCCGCTCGAACATGTCCCAGCTGACGGACTGGTAGATGTGGGTCACCGCCCGCTTGTTCTCCAGCGCGAACCGGAACGCCACCTGAAAGCACTCGCTCAGCGAGGCAACGGTGGGATACTTTCGGATAAGCTCGTCGGTGTACTCGGTGACGATGGTCTCCAGCAGGGTGGGAATATCCTGATAATGATAGTAGAAGGAATTGCGGTTGATGCCGCAGTCCTCCACGATCATCCGGACGCTGATCTTGTTTAACGGCTGCTCGTTGAGCAGCTTGAGAAAAGAGGCCTTGATGGCCCGCTCGGTAAAATCTGCCATAGGCACCTCACAGTCCGGCAATTTCCCGCGGACGGGACGCCGGTTCCGGTATGTTCCGCGGGGACAGTCCGCCCCGCTCCGCGTTTCGCAAGGGGCATTAT
>CAKUKL010000335.1 GCA_934662925.1 uncultured Oscillospiraceae bacterium
GGTACATCCAGTCCCACGGCCCGGAGGGCCGCCTTGGCCGCCCCCACCTGCCCCGCGCCGCCGTCGATGAGCAGCACATCGGGCATGTCCGCGAATTTCTCGTCCCCGTCCAGATACCGGCGGAATCGCCGCTCGATGACCTGATTCATGGAGGCGTAGTCGTCGGCGTGCTCCAGATCCCGGAGCTTGAAGTGCCGGTAGTCCCGCTTGAGGGGCCGGCCGTCGATGTGGACGGTCATGGACGCCACGATGTCCGACGAGCCGGTGTTGGAGATGTCGTAGGCCTCCATCCGGTGGGGCGTCTCCGGCAGGTTCAGCAGCCGGCCCACCGCCTCCATGAGCTTGGAGCGCCGCTCCTCCGCCGTGGTGGCCCGCAGGACCTCCTCCGCGGCGTTTTCGTTGGCCAGCTTCACCAGATCCATCTTCGCGCCCCGCTGGGGGGTGAGCAGTTCCACCTTCCGGCCCACCGCCTCGGTGAGCATCCGGGCCAGATCCACCCGCTCCTCAATGTCGCAGGGCAGCAGGATCTGCCGGGGCAGCTGGCCCCGGCCGCTGTAAAACTGGGCTACCAGCGCGGACACGGACTCCCGCGGGTCCTCCTCCATGGGGGTAGGCATGAGCTGCCAGTCCTTGGCCGCCAGCTCCCCGTCCACGTAGTGGAGCACCACGAAGCAGCTCTTGGCCTCGCCCCGGTGCCAACCCACCACGTCGGTGTCCGCCAGCGACCCGGCCACCGCCTTCTGCCGCTTGGCCAGCAGCTGGATGGCCCGGATCTGGTCCCGGAGCTGAGCGGCCCGCTCGAACCGCAGCTCCTCCGCCGCCTGCTCCATCTCCGCCGTCAGCTCATCCACCACCTCGTCCAGCCTGCCCTCCAGCAGGCGGACGGCCTGATCGATGCCCTCCCGGTAGCGGCTCTGGTCCATCTCCCGGCGGCAGTAGCCGTCGCAGTGGCCCATGTGGTAGTTGAGGCAGGGCCGCTCCCGGCCGATGTCCCGGGGAAATTTCCGGCGGCAGGAGGGCAGCTTCATGCACAGCAGCAGCGCGTCGATGATGCCCTGACTGGCCCCTCGGCTGCCGTAGGGACCGAAGTACCGGGCCCCGTCCTCCGCCGCCCGGGCGGCCAGCGAGAACCGGGGATACCGGTCGTTCACCGTCAGGCGGATGTAGGGGTAGCCCTTGTCGTCCTTGAGCAGGATGTTGTAGTGGGGCTGGTGCCGCTTGATGAGGGCGCACTCCAGCACCAGCGCCTCGAACTCGGACTGCACCACGATGACGTCGAAGTGGTCGATCTGAGCCACCATGGCCCGGGTCTTTTCGTTGTGGCGGGACTGGTCCTGAAAATACTGGCTCACCCGGTTTTTCAGGGCCTTGGCCTTGCCCACGTAGATGACCTCGCTCTGGGCGTTCTGCATGATGTAAACGCCCGGCTTCAGCGGCAGGGCGTGGGCCTTGTCCCGCAGCTCTTCAAATGTCACGGTCCCCACGCTCCTTCCGCGCTGCGTCAATTATACCTCAAAAAAGCTCTTCACCACGGACATTTTCTCTCCGTCCGTCTCCGTGAGGGCCAGAAATTCGCCCTCCGGGCCGTAGGCCCGCCAGCGCCCCGGTTCACGGCGGTCGGTGAACGCCGCGCCGTTGCGCACGCACTTGGCCTGCGCCCCCGTGAGGGTGACGGCGGGCAGGTCGGCAAAGCAGCCGTCCACCGGGGCCAGCAGCGCCGCGGGGTCGTCCGCCGCCTGCACCTGCTCCAGCGTCACCGCCTGTTCGATGGAAAAACCGGCCACCCTCGTCCGCCGCAGGGCGGCCATGGCCCCGCCGCAGCCCAGCACCGCGCCGATGTCGTGACACAGGGTACGGATGTACGTGCCCTTGGAGCACAACACCCGCAGCTCCCAATCCGTCCCGCTCAGCTGTTGCCCCAGTTCCAGTTCATAGACGGTGATGGGCCGGGGCTGCCGCTCCACCTCCCGGCCCTTCCGGGCCAGCTCGTAGAGCTTTTTGCCATCCACCTTCAGGGCGGAGTACATGGGCGGGATCTGAAAAATTTCTCCCCGGAACCGGGGCAGCACCGTCTCCAGCGTCTCCCGGGACACATCCGCCGCCCGCTGGAACAGCACCGCGCCGGTGACGTCCTGAGTGTCCGTGACCAGCCCCAGCCGGAGCACCGCGCGGTACTCCTTTTTCCCGTCGGTGGCGTACTGCACCGCACGGGTGGCCCGGCCCACGAACACGGGCAGCAGCCCGGTGGCCATGGGGTCCAGCG
>CAKUKL010000336.1 GCA_934662925.1 uncultured Oscillospiraceae bacterium
AGTTTTCCTCCGCCGCCGCGGAAAAGCTGTTAAGCCGGACGACTGACTGGAAATATCTGAGCTGTCTGAACATTCGTTCACCTCATTCGCCGGTGTCGTGCCGCGGGCATGGCTCCGCCGCCTGAACGAACAAGCCGCGACCGTACCCTGTTCAAAGCCGTTCCTGCCCTTGGGCGGCCCAAACCTGTCAAATGGCAGTATAGCATCCTAACGGGGCGCAAATCAAGCGCAGCCGGGAAAAGAGCAGAAAAATCACCGGGGCGCGGCATCAGCGCCGCGCCCCGGTGGGGCTTTCTTTGTCAGATCTGTTTCAAATCCTTGTACGCTTCCAGCACAGGGCTTTTGTCCCCCACGTACCAGTAGTCGCAGTGGTCGCCGCCCAGCGCCTCCGTCTGGGTCCGGATGAGCCGGGCGTGCATGACCTCCGCCAGAAAATGGTCCGTCCGGCACAGGTACGGCAGCAGCTCCCCGTAGCCGTGGGCCTTCGCATGCTTCGCGATGGGGCAGCCCACCAGATGGAAGCAGAAGCCCTCCGTCCGGTGGTCGGGATTGATCTCCACCTTCCAGCTGTCCATCCATTCACCCCGGGCCTGATGCTCCTGCTGCATTTTGTTGAACCGCACGTAGATCTTTTCAAACAGCCGGTATATCCACTGGCTCCTGTTTCCGTCCACCAGCCTGCCCAGAAATTTCATTCTCTCCGCGTCCCGGCGCTTGATCTCCAGCAGGGTCTCCCCGTCCATGCGATGCCCGCTCGCCTCATAAAAGGACAGGATGGTGAACCAGTCCAGCATATTTTTCGCCATCATGTTTTCGCCAAGGTCGGGCATATCCTTCAGAAATTCCCGGTAGTACGTTTCGGCCTTCCCGAAGATCTCTTCCGCCTCGCCGGGATACGTTTCCCTGCAATACCGCTCGCAGGGCTTTGCGTACTGGGACGCCGCATAGGCTCTTTTCATCTCTCTCCACTCCCCTTTTCCCGCTCGTTTCTCCGCGCCCGAATCAGGCCGTAACCCCGCCGCCGGAAAAGCAGTACGCCGCCCCGGCCCCGAGGGTGTTCTCCTCCATCACTGACCGCAGCATGGCCGCGAAGCCCTCCGGGTCACGGATCTGCGCCTGCATATGATTGCAGTTCTCAAAGACCGGGAAGTTTCCCTTCGGATAGGCCTTCATCACGGCGTCCCGGTACTTGAAGTGGTCCTCCGCGCTGCCGAACTCGAACCAGCACCGGCTTTGCAGCCCTTCCGAAAGCGGCGGGAAGGGCCTGTCCTCCAGACTGTCCGCTATCTGGCGGCGGAGATTACCGTAGGTCAGCGCTTTGCCCGCCGCGATAAAATAGGGCTTGATGGCGTCATCGTCGCACCACATGATCTTTTTGAGGGTCTTCCCCTTCGACCAGTACAGGCTCTTGATGGCGAGGTACAGGAACGGCACCATGATCCGGCGCGTCCCCTTTCCGATCTGCGCGAACTGCCCGCCGTCAAAAAAGGCGTGGTCCACCGGAATTTTCGACTGCGTCAGAAAGGCCATGGCCAAGTCCGCGCCGATGGAGGACGCCGCGACCAGCACCAGGCGCTCCACTCCCTGCTCCCGCAGGAAAGCATCTACCTGACGCACCTCATCCGCCTTGCTGATATACCTCTGTCCCGGACAGTAGACCGTGGACGTGGGCAGGACGCAGAAATAGCGGTCCTTCAAAAAATTTGCCACCGGCTCGCTGCTGGCGCCGGTGACGCCCATGGCGTGGAAAAACAGCACCGCCGGAGCTGTTTTGTCTCCGAATGTTTCAAACAGCATACAGACACCTTCAATGAATGAAAATCACCATAATGCCGGACAGCACTGCGGCAATAATGACCATGCCCACCGTGCCGAACAGCCACTTGCGCTTCCTGTCCGCCGAGTTGATGTAGGGCTTCATGTCCTCCGTGCCGGGGATGGTCCACGCCTTCGTGTGCCCCACCCAGAAGCCGTCGATCAGGAACCGGTCGATGAGGTTCATAATGGACAGAATGACCAGCAGCTGCCAGAAGCCGGGCAGGAATCCCCGCGCACCGTTGACGGCGTACACGCACACCAGCACATAGACGATGTAGCCGGGCATGCACACCGCTTTGAACAGCTTGCTGTTCCGCTGGATTTTCTCATGGGTGGTCAGCCCCAGTTGCACGCAGCGCTCCTGCACGTCCGCGTGATACAGGTGCGCCATTCCCACCGCGCCGCGGCGGATGCCGAAGGCGCAGACCAGACACAGCAGCAC
>CAKUKL010000337.1 GCA_934662925.1 uncultured Oscillospiraceae bacterium
GGGCAGGGACTCCAGAATGTTGTTGATCTCAATGGCCAGACCGCAGAACTCGCGAGCGTAGCGGGGATTGGCCTCGGCCATCTCCTTGACGTCGGCGCCGGCGGCGAAGGCGCGCTCGGAACCGGTCATGATCAGTACCCGGACGGAGGGATCAGCCTTCACGAGGTTGATGGCGTCCATGATGTCGCGGTTGATCTCGCTGTTCAGCGCGTTGAGGGCCTTGGGCCGGTTGAGCTTAATGGTGGCGATGCCGCCCTCAACCGTGTAAATGATGTTGGCGAACTCCATTGGTATCAGACTCCTTTTCTATTTTTTATCAAAATGGAAGAGAGATTCTGATCATTCAGCGGGGATGGACTGGCCGCCGTCGCACAGCAGATAGGTGCCGGTCATGTAGCTGAAGGAGTCGGAGCACATGGCCAGCACGGGGCCGGCGATCTCCTCGATGGTGCCCAGACGGCGGACAGAGGTAGCCTTGGACTGCTGCTTGTAGTAGTCGGTGGGGTTGCCGTCCTTGTCCACGAAGAACTCCTCGTTGAGGGGGGTCACGACGTAGCCCGGGCAGATGCAGTTGACGGTGATGTTCTCACGGCCGAAGTTGTTGGCCAGAGTGCGGGCCAGAGACAGGCAACCGGCCTTGGAAGCGCCGTAGCCCACAACGCCCTTGCCGCCGATGAAGCCGCCGACAGAAGCGGTGATGATGATCTTGCCGCCCTTCTTGCCGTTGGTAGCGTTCTGCTTGATCATCTGGCGGGCAGCCTCCTGACAGAACATGAAGGTGCCGGTCAGATTGGTAGCCAGAACCTTGGAGAAGTCCTCGGGGGTATACTCCTTGCGGCCCTCGCGGGTCTCGACGACCAGAGCGGTGGGGCCGGAGATACCGGCGTTGTTGATGAGGATGTCCAGAGAGCCGAACTCCTCAACAGTCTTCTCGATGACCATCTTGACGTTCTCCAGCTTGCTGGAGTCGGCGGGGATACCGAAGGCACGGCCGCCCTTGCAGTAGTTCTCGTTCAGGTCGGCCACGGCGTCCTCCACCTTGGAGGCGGTACGGGCGGTGATGACCACGTTGGCGCCGTAGGCGGCCAGCGCGCAGGCCATGCCGAAGCCAAGGCCCTGAGTGCCGCCGGTGATGATGGCGGTCTTGCCGGTCATGTCAAAAGACGGAATGCCGATCTTGCGGTTCAGATGAGCCATGTTCAACACACTCCTTACTTTATAATTTTGATAACGCCAACGCCCGCCGCAAACCATTTGCGGCGGGGATTGGCAGTTAATCGCGTGATGTCACGCCTCGCCTGTTCGCAACGCAGCGGCTTCCCTCCGACTCAGGCAAAATCAGATTTACAATGCAAATCGGCATTTTGCCTTCGCTTCAGTCCAACCGCGCTGCTCACAACGGCTCGGTCGCTTCTTACTTCTTCGCCGCGGCCTTGGCAGCGTCGAACTTGGCCAGCATGGCGCGGGGAGTCTTGGTCTCACGCTCGTAGCGCGGGCACTCCTCGTAGCCGGGCAGGCCAGCCAGATACTTGGCGATCTTCTTGAGCTCCTCCAGATCGTAGCGGCTCATCAGGGTGATCTCCTCCATCAGGGGGGAGCCGCCGCCATGGACACCGGCAACAGCCTGAGCGCCCTCGAAGGCGTCGCACAGCTTGTCCTCCATCATGCGCATCACGCGGTGAGTCTCCTCAGCGGTGTAAGCGGGGTTGCGGCGGATGTACTTGTTGCACAGCTCGGCGGTCTCGGGATCGTAGAAGGACTCCTCGGTGGGCAGAGAGGCGCAGACGCCGCCGGTCAGGTCGGCGAGGATCTCGTACTCGTGATAGATGTTGTGACCGGCGATGCGGCGGCCGGCGTTGGTCAGGACCTCGTCGGGCACCCACTGGCCGGAGGGGAACTCCACGGCGTGGTTGGCGGCGGCCTCACCGGCGGCGAATACCAGCTCGGCGGTCTGGATGATGTCGCACAGCTTGGAGCGGACGTGGGACTCCTTGGCGATGTCGTTCACATCGGCGACCAGAGCGGCCTGAGAGGCAATGACCTCGGAAACGGCGGTCTTGCAGCCGGTGTAGGAGTGACGGTGATAGTGGGCGAACATCAGGGCGAGGTAGCCGGCGTAACGGCAGACGCCCTCGTTGTCGCGGCCGCACATAAAGACACGGTCATAGGGAACGAACACGTCGTCGAAGATGGTCAGGGACTCAACGTCGCCGATGTGGGCCCAGGGGGCGTCGATGTGCTTGCGCTTGTGGTGCTG
>CAKUKL010000338.1 GCA_934662925.1 uncultured Oscillospiraceae bacterium
GCGTAAATGCCCGCGTTGGAGCCGAGGCCGATGTTCATCAGCATCAGACCGATGGCGGGGCCGATGCCCAGACGGACGCCCAGAGGAATGGCGGCGACGATCTTCTCACGGACGTTGAAGATGGACAGGATCAGGAAGACGATGCCCTCCACAAAAATGATGACCAGCGCGGACTGGAAGGACTCCAGATAGGTCATGCCGGTCATGCCCACGATGTTGGTGACCACCAGGGCGAAGAAGCTGTTCAGGCCCATGCCGGGGGCCATGGCGAAGGGCTTGTTGGCCAGAAAGGCCATGACGATGCAGCCGATGCCGGAGGCGATGCAGGTGGCCAGGAACACGCCGTTCCACAGCTCCTGTCCGTTTGCGCCGAAGCCGGTCAGCAGGTTGGGGTTCAGCGCGATGATGTAGGCCATGGTCATAAAGGTGGACAGACCGGCCACGATCTCCGTGCGAACCGTGGTGTTGTTTTCCTTCAGTTTAAAAATCTTTTCCACTGGTACTACGTTCCTCTCTCTTTTTTGATACTGCGAAAGCAGTTTACCTTATCAGTTTACACAATTCCGAGGGGTTTTGCAATATCGGATACAGACGAAAAAACGGCGCCCCGCCCCGCCGAAAGGCGACAACCTCACCCATCGGGCGGCATGGTCCCGCCGTTTTGGCCGTTTTTTCTCACCGGGGGCTGACAGTCCGGTACACGCCCGTCCGGCACCGGACGCTGCGCAGGCCGGTATGGGAAAGGCCCAGCAGGCGGTCCATCTCCCGGGCAGCGTTTTCATAAACGCTGCTCTGGTGATGGACCAGAATGTAGTCGGCTTCCCGGATCTGTCCCGCCGCCTGCGCGCAGAAGGCCCGCACTGGCGCGGCCAGCGCGAACACCCAGATGGGGGAGCAGATGGTCACGTGGTCATAGCGGGACAGGTCGACGTCTACCGGCCGGATGGGCATGGGCCACTTGTGCATCCCGTACCGCCCGCACCACCAGAAGCCGAGGGTGCCCTCCGTCCGCGCCGCCGCCCGGATCTCACGGACCTCCGCGCCGGTACGCTCCGCCTCTTCATAGGCCAGCTTCCGCCCGTAGCCCATCCGGGAAAAGTACACCACCAGCCGCCGGGGATCGGTGCCGATGTTGGGGTAGTCCGCGATGTCAACATGGAAATTTTCCTGCTTCCGGAACACCCGGGCCGCATAGCCCGTGGCCGCCTGCGCCAGACCGAACACAAAGAAAATGGTGGACATGAAGTTGGGCGGGAACATGTAGAACTGGATGCAGATCCACAGCATCAGCGTCACACCGAACAGCCCGCCCAGCACCACGCCGGACTGCTTCTTCGCCAGCAGCAGCCCCGCCGCCGTCAGGTTGGTCAGGCCGTTGACGATGAGCAGCGCCCAGCCGGAAAAGTACAGATCCTGAAACAGCGCGTCCGCAAAAGGCAGCACCTGAAAATAGGGCAGCATGCCGTCCATGCCCACGGCCTTCCCGCTGGGGTCGATGAGCATCATGGCCGCGCCGCCCACGGCGCCCAGCCCGATGAACAGCGTCCAGAAGATCAGCACCCGCCGGGCATTTTCATATCTCGATTTCGTTTTCATGGGTCATCCTCCCGGCCTGCGGCTCCGCCGCCTGTTTCTGCGCTCCCCATTATGGCACGAACCCGGCAAAAAGGGAACAGATTTTTTCCACCCGCCGGATTTTGTCAGCCTTTCTTTATCCTTTGATTGACATTTTCTCCGCCGCGCATATAATAAAAAGGAATGCAACTGAAGAGAGGCGGCTTTTTATGTACCATACCATGACCATTGCCGGACTGGAGCGCAACCTGCCCCTGTGCCGGGTCAACGACGAGCTGTATATCGGCGCGTTCGTGATTTTCGGCGACCCCGAGCTCACTGTGGCCTGCGCGGAAGAGCTGCTCAAGCGCGCGCCGGAGTACGACTACATCGTCACGGCTGAGGCCAAGGGCATCCCGCTGGCCTATGAGATGGCCCGCCAGCACGGCGACAAGACCTACTTCGTGGCCCGCAAGGGCGTCAAGCTCTACATGACCTCCGTGTTCGAGACCTCCGTCCGCTCCATCACCACCGACGCGGAGCAGCACCTCTATCTGGACGGGGCCGACGCGGAAAAGATGAAGGGCAAGCGCATCCTGATCGTGGACGACGTGATCTCCACCGGCGAATCCCTCCGGGCGCTGGAAAACCTCGTGGAGGAGACCGGCGGCATCATCTGCGGCCGCATGGCCATTC
>CAKUKL010000339.1 GCA_934662925.1 uncultured Oscillospiraceae bacterium
TGATGGAGGTGGCCCGGCTGGTGATGAGCGGCGCGGTGAAGTACTGCCCCCACGGCCGCCCGGTGGCCATCGAGCTGACGAAATACCAGCTGGAAAAGCAGTTCAAGCGGGCGTAAACGCCGCCGTTTTTCCACAAAATCGCTGAAAAATGTGAAAAACGCCGCAGCATTCAATGCTGCGGCGTTTCCTTTTGGATCTCAGACTCAGTGGGCGTTTTCGTCAATGAATCGGGGTTCCAGCTTGGAGTAAATGATCTTCTGGGCGCTATAAAGGGAGAACTTGCCGCTGAGCAGATAGCTCAGGGCGCAGGCCAGGGCGAAAAACAGGACGTGGCTGCTGCCGAACAGCTCGATGCTCAGGAAAATGCTGGCCAGCGGGCAGTTGGTGACGCCGCAGAACAGGGCGATCATGCCGATGGCTCCGCCGAAGGCCGGGTCAAGACCCAGCAGCGGCGCGGCGGCGCAGCCGAAGGTGGCCCCCACGAAGAAGGTGGGGACGATCTCGCCGCCCCGGAAGCCCGCGCCGAGGGTAATGGCGGTGAAGAGCATTTTCAGCAGGAAGGCGTAAGGCACGGCATGACCGGCCAGCGCCGCCTCGATGATGTTCCCCCCCGCGCCGTTGTAGTCCCGGCTGCCCACCAGCAGGGTGAGGACGATGAGGATCGCCGCCCCGGCCAGCACCCGCAGGTACTGGTTGGGGAGGTATTTTTTGTAAAAGTGGTTCGTCTTGTGCATAAGCACGCAGAAGGCCATGGACAGCAGGGCGCAGGCGATGGCCAGCAGGCCGGTGCGCAGCATGAACTGCCAGTCCAGCGCCGGGCCGCCCATGAGGACGTACCCCTCCGGGTGGACCCCCAGCAGCCGGGTGACGCCGGTGGTCACAAGGCTGGCCAGCAGGCAGGGGAACAGGGCGGAGTAGTGGACGATGCCCACGCTCACCACCTCAAGGCTGAACACCGTGGCGGACAGGGGCGTGCCGAACAGGGCGGTGAACACGGCGCTCATGCCGCACATGACGATGAGGTTCATGTTCCGCTCCCCCAGCCGGAGCAGGCGGCCGATGGACGCCGCGACGCTGCCGCCGATCTGGAGCGCCGCGCCCTCCCGTCCGGCGCTGCCGCCGGTGAGATGGGTGAGGGCGGTGCTCACAAAAATGAGCAGGGCCAGCCGCAGGGGCGGCTTTTCCCCGCTGCGGACGCTGGCGATGATCTGGTTGGTGCCGCTGTCGTTCTCCATACCCAGCACCCGGTAGCTCCACACGATGAACAGGCCGGCCAGCGGCAGGCAGAACAACAGCCAGCCGTGGGCCTGCCGGGCGGCGGTGACAAAGCTCACCACATAATAAAAGGCCGCGCCCACAAGGCCGCAGGCCACGCCGGTGAGGCCCGATACCAGCAGCCAGCGCAGCAGGGTGAGCAGCGACCGCTCTCCCGGCCCGAAGTGCCGGTGCAGAAATTCGCGCATAATTCCATTCCTCCGTCTCTTTTCATCCAGAATTATAGAGTTTTCCCCCGCCGCTGTCAAGGAATGCGCTTTACAATAGCGATTCCGGCTGGTACAATGAAATAAATGGCAGAAAATATATCTTCCGATGGAAAAAAGGGAGGAAGCCTCATGGAGATCAAGCAGCTGCAATATTTTCTGGCTGTGGCGGATCAGCTGAATTTCAGCAAGGCGGCGGAGGTGCTGTACGTGTCCCAGCCGCTGCTCAGCCAGCAGATCGCGGAGCTGGAGCGCCAGCTGCGGGTGACGCTGTTCAACCGGAGCCGCCGCTCGGTGCAGCTCACTCCCGCGGGGATGGCTCTGGCACAGGAGGCCCGGGCCATTCTGGACCGGGTGAACCGGGTGGAGGCCTTCGTGCAGCAGACCGCGGCGGGCATCGGCCTCCAGTGGGACCTGAACATCGGGTACGAGGAGGTATTCGAGCGCACTCAGCTGACTCAAGCCCTGCTCCACTTTCACGAGGAATACCCCTCCTACCACGGTTACCTCACCAGCTACACGCTGGGGCAGATCATGAAGGCTCAGCATGACGGCGAGGTGGATCTGAGTTTCACCCTGCTGCCCAACAAAAAGATGGACCCGGAGCTGGAGGTCCGGGAGATGGGGGAGGACACGCTGGTGCTGGTGGGCGCGTCGGAATACCTGTCGGAGGTCAACGTCAGCAGCTTCCTCAAGCTGGCGGAGCGGCTGCCCCTCCTGCTCATGGACAACGACCCACGGGGGATGAGCTCCATCGTGGCC
>CAKUKL010000340.1 GCA_934662925.1 uncultured Oscillospiraceae bacterium
ATTCCGCCTGCGCCAAGGTTTTGCCTTTGGCAAAACGCTTGAACGGCGCAAGCGCCGCCCCCGCAAGCGGGGGGTGGAGGTCTCTCCCATGGCCGCATTCCCCGGGAAAAGAAACGCCCCGCTTCCATTCGGAAGCGGGGCGTTTGAGTAAGTACGGGACTCAGGCCAGAGCGGCGGTGATGATGGCCATGGAATAGACCTCCATGGCGTTGCAGCCGCGGGACAGGTCGTTGATGGGGGCGTTCAGACCCAGCAGGATGGGGCCGTAGGCGTCGAAGCCGCCCAGACGCTGGGCGATCTTGTAGCCGATGTTGCCGGCGTTGATGTCGGGGAAGATGAAGGTGTTGGCGTAGCCGGCCACCTTGGAGCCGGGGAACTTCAGCTGGCCCACGGTGGGGGACACGGCGGCGTCGAACTGCATTTCGCCGTCCACGGGGAAGTCGGGGTTCAGGGCCTTGACTTTCTCGCAGGCGTTGCGGACCTTGTCTACGTCCTCGCCCTTGCCGGAGCCCTTGGTGGAGTAGCTCAGGAAGGCGACCTTCGGGTCCACGCCGAAGGTGCGGGCGCACTTGGCGCACTCCATGGCGATCTCCACCAGCTCATCCTCGTTGGGCTTGATGTTGATGGCGCAGTCGCCCATGGCCAGCACCTCGTTCTCGCCGGAGGCGGAGGGACGGACCAGAATGAAGCAGGAGGAGACGATGTTGTTGCCCGGCTTGGTCTTGACCAGCTGCAGGGCGGGACGGACGGTGTCGGCGGTGGAGTAGGTGGCGCCGCCCAGAAGGCAGTCGGCCACGCCCATCTTCACCAGCATGGTGCCGAAGTAGTTGCCCTTCTGGAGCATCTCGCGGCACTGCTCGGCGGTCATCTTGCCCTTGCGCAGCTCCACCATGGTGTTGACCATCTCGTCCATGCGGTCGTAGTTGGCGGGGTCGATGATCTCGGCGCCGTGGATGTTGAAGCCGGCCTTCTCGGCGGCGGCCTTGACCTCGTCCTCGTTGCCCACGAGCACGGGGGTCAGGAAGTTGGCGGACAGCAGGCGGGCGGAAGCCTCCAGAATGCGGGCGTCAGTGCCCTCGGTGAAGACGATTCGCTTGGGGTCGGCCTTCAGCTTTTCGATCAGTTTACCAAACATGTGAATTTACCTCCGGTGTTATGATGTGCGGCTTATCTGCCCATAAATGTAGCACGAACCGCCGTCGTTTTCAACCCTTCGGTAACAGAATTTGCCGAAAAATCAGCGGAATTCCATCTTTACATCCGGTATAACAGTCAGTATAATATAACCCGTTGTCATTCTGAAAAGTAGGTGATCCAGTGAACTCCGATTTTTCCCGATCTCTGTCCCTCCTCCGTCAGGAGCGCGGCCTGTCCCAGCGGCAGGTGGCCAAGGAGCTGGGCATCTCCCAGGCGCTGCTGTCCCACTATGAAAACGGCATCCGGGAGCCGGGTCTGGCCTTCGTGGTGAAGGCCTGTGATTTTTATAACGTGTCCGCCGATTTTCTGCTGGGGCGCACCCTCAGCCGGGACGGCACCACCATTCTCGACGCCGACACCCTGTACGACGCGTCTACCGAGCGGGACAACGTCCTGCGGGGCTCCGTGCTGGCCACCCTGTCCAAAAAGCTGCTGGTCAACTCCGTTGGCGTGCTCTTCGACCTGCTGGGCAAGCTCAACGACAAGCGGGCCATCAAGGCGGCGGCCAACTTCCTGTCTGTGGCGATATACCAGATGTACCGGGATCTGTACCGTTTCAATCCGGAGCATAACGACGATTTCTTTTCCGTGCCGGATCAGCAGTTTACGGCCGGCCTGCCCCGGGTGGACATGATCCTGTCCGAGACGGAGTATGTGGATGCGTTGGCCACAGCGGGAAAGAACGCCAAGTTCCCGCCCATGTCCCATCTGGCCATGACGGAGAACTACCCCGGAACCTATCAGTCGCTGCTCCAGATCATCCACTCCTGCGGGGAGCGGATGAACGCTCAGGTGAAGCAGCACCGGGACGCTGTCAAATGAGTGTAACCTCCTATCTCTTCCTGCTGGCGTATCTGCCGGCGGTGCTCATCGGCTGGCGGCTGCTGGGCCGTCTGGGGGGCTGCGCCGCCCGGGTCTGGCTGCTGGCGGCGGGGGTGCTGTTCTGCGGCTGGGCCGCGCCGTGGTCGCTGGTCATTCTGGCGGCGGAGGGGGCGGCCACCTACTGCCTCGGCCGGGCCATGGAC
>CAKUKL010000341.1 GCA_934662925.1 uncultured Oscillospiraceae bacterium
AGATCAAGGTACCCTGCGCCCTGCCGTACTTTTTCTCCGCCATCAAGATGGCGGTGCCGCTGAGCATGATCGGCGCGGCCATCGGCGAGTGGCTGGGGGCGCAGAGCGGCCTTGGCTACTTCTCCCGCCGGATGATGACCCAGCTGGACGGCGCGGGGGTATTCGCCCCCATCGTGATCCTGAGCGCGGCGGCCATGCTGCTGGTGGCGGTGGTGAACCTCGTCGAGAACCGCGTGGTGAAGTGGCGGGGCGAATCCTGAATGAAAAAATCTATCTAAAATATACAGATCGGAGTATAAAACATGAAAAAACTGATCGCGCTTCTGCTGAGCGCCGCGCTGGGCCTGTCCCTGCTGGCGGGCTGCGGCAGTAAAACGGCCAATAACGATACGCCGGACGCCGGAAATTCCGGCGAGCTGAGAGAGATGGACGTGGTGCTGGACTGGTACCCCAACGCCCTCCACGCCTTCCTGTATGTGGCCATCGACAAGGGCTATTTTGCCGACGAGGGCCTGAAGGTCAACATCCGCTTCCCCTCCAACGCCAACGACGCCCTGTCGCTGGTGGCCGCGGGCAAGGCGGAGGTGGGCCTTTACTACCAGCACGATGTGATCCTGGCCCGGGCCAATCAGGACGTGCCCGTGCGGTCCATCGGCGCGGTGGTGCAGGGGCCGCTGAACATCGTGCTGTCCCTGAAGGAGAAGAACATCACCTCTCCCGCCGATCTGGTGGGCAAGACCATCGGCTACGCGGGCACGGAGCTGTCCGAGGCGCTGATCCGCAGCATCATGAACTACGTGGGCGCGGATTACAGCGACGTGACCATGGTGGACGTGGGCTTTGACCTGATGAGTTCCATGACCACCGGCAACGTGGACGCCACCATCGGCTGCCTTGTGAACCACGAGGTGCCCCAGATGGAGGAAGAGGGCTTCGAGGTCAACTGGTTCATGCTGGACCAGTACGGCGTGCCCACCAACTACGAAGGCGTGTTCGTCACCAACGACGACATGATCGAAAACGACAGCGCGGCGCTGGAGGGTTTTCTGCGAGCCTGCGCCAAGGGCTTTGCCGACATGCAGGCCGACCCGGAGGAGGCACTGCGCATCCTGCTGGACAACCAGAACGAGGAGAATTTTCCCTTGTCCGAGACGGTGGAGCGCCAGAGCATGGAGACCCTCCTGCCCATGATGGAGACGGCGGACGCCAAGTTTCTGTCCCAGACGGAGGAGTGCTGGCAAAAGAACATCGACTGGCTCTACGACAGCGGCCTCATCCAGACGAAGGTGGAGCCCGCGCAGGTCATGGCGGAGCTGGACTGGCGGAAGTAAAGGGAAACGAAAGCCGTCCGGCTGCGCAGCCGGACGGCTTTTTTGTGAGAATCCTTAGAAAATATAAACAAAAGGACTTGACAAAATCGGAGACGCATAGTATATTATAGCCAGAAAGGAAAGGTGAGTCCAATGTACAGGTAAGTTGGAACCCACGAAACTTTTCGCCATTGGGAACGCGGAAGAAATCTCAGACTCAGTCAGTTCCAAACGCGCTTGAGTAAGCAGAAGAACAGTTGATCGGCCCTCGAAGCAAAAGCATTGCAAAAGACGGAAATCAGGGATGTTCACAGTTTGTCGAAACCACGAGCAGACGTTTTCAAGCGATCCCCAAGGCACCATTTGAGAAAGCGCAGGTAAATGTCCATTGGAAAATCAGAACCAGCAGTAAGCCCCCAGCCGCGATGTAGGACGGCTGGGGGCTTGGATTTTTTATGGGGTACACCCGTCCGGCTGCCGCCTGAGCCGCCGATTTTCCGCCATAGCACCTCATGATCCTTGGAAATACACAAAGTATTCCCTGCGGTCTTTCGGCGCTCTGACAAAAAATCTGCTGGCTTATCCATGCAGCCGGATAGCGGCAGCAACTTCTTTGGTTTTGGCGGGGATTTTGCCTCGCGATTTCCGGCAGCGTCCGGGGCAGGATGAACCCCTTGGGGCTGATACGGTCATGCCGCCGTGACATTTGCGCACGATTTTTGCCGGAACGAAGAGCTCAGAGCGCCGCGTAGACGTAAAGCGCATCCCCGTCCAGCGTGATGTTGGAGATGCCGGCGCGGCGGATTTTGTCCCGGCTGCGGACGGTGAGGGTGACGGCGTACCGGGCGTTCCGCTCCAGCGCGGCGGTGCCGGAGCAGACGCCGCCCCGGAGGTCCGCGCTGACGGTCAG
>CAKUKL010000342.1 GCA_934662925.1 uncultured Oscillospiraceae bacterium
TTACCAAGTGCTTTCCCGGTGTGGTAGCCAATAACGATATCACCATCCAGCTTCGGCAGGGTGAGATCCTGGCGCTGCTGGGGGAAAACGGCGCGGGTAAGTCCACGCTCATGAGCATCCTGTTCGGCCTGTACGCGCCGGACAAGGGCGAGATCTGCGTGGGGGGACAGCCGGTCCGCATCAAGAACCCCAACGATGCGACCTATTACAAGATCGGCATGGTGCAGCAGCACTTCCAGCTGGTCAAAACGTTCACCGCGCTGGAGAATATCGTCCTCGGCGTCGAGGGCACAAAACTGGGCGTCCTGCAGATGAAGGAAGCCCGCAGACGCGTGGAGGAGCTGTCAGAGCGCTATCAGCTGGCAGTGGAGCCGGACAAGCTGGTGGCGGACATGACCGTGGGCGAGCAGCAGCGCGTCGAGATCCTGAAAATGCTCTATCGCAACAACGACATCCTGATCCTGGACGAGCCTACCGCGGTGCTCACCACGCAGGAGATCAGCGGTCTGATGGACATCATGCGCAACCTGATCCGCGAGGGCAAGAGCATCCTCTTCATCTCCCATAAGCTGGGCGAGGTGATGAGCGTCGCGGACCGGTGCGTGATCCTGCGCAAGGGAGAAAACGTGGCGGTGCGCGACATCGCCGAAACCAACGAAAATGAACTCAGCGAGCTCATGGTGGGCCGCAAGGTCAATCTGACGGTGGACCGGGGCGAGTATGCCCCCGGAGAGGCGGTGCTGAAGGTCCGTGACCTTTGCGTCGAAGACAAGCGCACCCGGGTAAACGCCGTCGACCACGTCTCCTTCGACGTACACGCCGGGGAGATCCTGTGCATCGCCGGTATTGACGGCAACGGCCAGCGGGAACTGGTCCACGCCATCAGCGGCCTTGCTCCGGTAAAGTCCGGCACCATTGAGATCAACAGTGTGGACTGCACAAAAAAGAGCGTGCGGTTCCGCACGCAGCTTGGCACCGGTCATATTCCGGAGGACCGGCACAAGCATGGCTCCGTGCTGGACTTTGAGTTGCGGGAGAATCTGGCGCTCCAGAGCTACCACGAGCTGCCTTTGTCCAATCACGGCATTATGGATCTGAAAGCAATAGATGAATACGCCGCCCGGCTCATCGAGAGCGGGGACATCCGCTCCGGCGAAGGCGGCCGATCCATCTTTAAGGGAATGAGCGGCGGTAACCAGCAGAAGGCTGTCGTGGCCCGGGAGACCTCCCGCTCACCCAGATTTCTCATTGCCGCCCAGCCCACCCGGGGCCTTGACGTGGGCGCCATTGAAAACATCCACCGCAGACTGGTGGAGCTGAAGCATCAGGGGACCGGCGTGTTGCTGGTGAGTCTGGAGCTGGACGAGGTGATGAGCCTGTCCGACCGGATCCTCATTATCTACGAGGGCAAGCTGGTGGGCGAGGAGTTCCCCAACAAGACGGATCTGACGGAGATGGGCCTGTATATGTCCGGCGCCAAAAGAGACGAGGTGAAATGCCCGTGAAAAAAGAAAACCTGTTCCGGAGCGAGGGGTTCCGGAGCGTGAGGGCCGCCATCCTCACCATCGTGATCGGCATGCTCTTCGGCCTGGTGGTGCTGTTGCTGGTCACCACGCCGCAGAACGCCTTCGGCGCGTTCCGGGAGCTTATAACCGGCGGCTTTTTGTCCATGGGCCTGAACAACGGCATCGGGCGGATGCTGTTTTACGCACCCAGCTATCTGATGTGCGGTCTGGCGGTGGGTCTGACCTTCAAGACCGGTTCCTTCAACATCGGCGCCTGCGGCCAGTTTATCATCGGCGACGTCGCCGCCATCTTCATCTGCATTCTGGGCTATCCGGTGTTTGGCTCCTTTACCTGGGTGCTGGCCCTGATCGGCGCCGGTATCGCCGGTATGCTGTGGTCCATGATTCCGGCGGTGCTGCTCGTTACCCGCGGGGTGAACCTGATCCTCAGCGGCATGATGCTCAACTACACCATCCCGCTGATCTGCAACTGGGCCATCAAGTCCTGCCCTGCGGTGTATGACAAGACCGCCAACTGGACCAACCTCATCCCCGAGGGCGCCCGTATCCCCAGCGGCTTCATGGCCGATCTGTTCCCGGGTACTTCCGCCAACCTCGGCATTTTCATCTGCATCGCGGCGGCGCTGCTGATCTACTTCGTGTTCAAGCGCACCACCTTCGGCCTGGACATGCGGGTGTGCGGCGCC
>CAKUKL010000343.1 GCA_934662925.1 uncultured Oscillospiraceae bacterium
CCTGAGGGCCGCAGACCGGAACCCCTATTCGTGGAACATGGACTACTTCGAGTACCCCGACGGCAGCGGCTACGAGGCCCGGTTCACCCGGTGCGGCATCTGCGTCCTGATGCGGCAGACAGGGCTGTACGACCTCACCCCCGCCCTGTGCCATCTGGACTACACCATGGCCGAGGCGGGCGGAGCTTCCGACTTCGTCCGGGAATACACCCTCGCCTCCGGCGGGCCGTACTGCGACTGCGGCTACAAGCGGAAATAAGGGGTTTACACTATACAAAAAACAGGCCGCAGAAAGGGTTCCCCCTCCCGCGGCCGCTCCGACGCCGGAACGCGTTCCTGAACGCGTTCCGGCGCTCCTTTTTTCTCAGTGTTCCGCCACACTGAGAACCTCCTGCAATTCAAAGCGCCATTTCTGCGCCGCGTCCGGGTACTTTTCCCGGTCCACCGGGCTCTGGAACATGGCCAGCGGGCGGACCCACAGCCCGCCGTCCCCGTAGAGCTTGCGGTAGATCACACAGGGCTCCCCGCTCTCCGAGTCCCGGGCCACCCCCTCCACCAGATAATAGTCGCCCTTGAAATGGCGGTAGATCCGCCCGATTTGAAGCTCCATTAGCCGTCTCTCCCCTTTCGTTTTCTCACTGGCATTATAGCCCGGCGGGCAGGGATACGCAAGGGCGCGCCCCGGACCGGACAAAAAAATCCGGCGCTCCCCTTGTTTTTTTATGGAGAGGGTGGTATATTTTCTTCGAAAATTAGTTGTACTTGCAACTATATGGTTGTATGTACAACCACAGGAAAGGACCGACGCCAACACATGGAACATCCCGCAAGAAAGATCACCAAGATCGCCCGCGAGGCGGAGCATCTCGTCCTGCTCGCCATGCGCGGGAACGACGTGGGCACGGCGGAGATCGACTGCATCCACGCCGTCCGGCACCACCCGGGCATCACCCAGACGGAGCTTGCCGCCATGCTCAACTCCGACAAGCCCGCCATCGCCCGCCGGACGGCCAGTCTGGAACGCAAGGGCTACCTCCGCCGGGTGCCCAATCCCGAGGACGGCCGAAGCCAGCTGCTCTACCCCACGGAGCAGGCCGAAGGCCTGCGCAACACCAAGGCGGAGGCGGAAAGTGCCTTTTACGACTATCTCATGGAGGGGCTGGACGAGAACGCCCGCTCGGCGTTCCTCGCCGCGCTGGACACTGTGTACCGCCGCTCCAAGGCGGAGAGCCGGGCGGGCTTCCCCCACCTGAGACACGTTCTGGAGGAAGATCCCCATGAAACAGCAGAGTAAAAACACCTTCCAGCCGGACCGCATCGGCTCCTATTTCCGGCTGGAATGGCTGCCCCTCCTGTTCATCACCCTGTCCGGGCTGGTCTACAACATCGGTCTGCTGGCCGGGCCGTGGTTCGAAGGGCAGATGGCCCAGTGTCTGGCGGACATTCTGGGCGGGAGCGGGACCGCCGGAGCCATGGCGGCACTGGTGATCGCCTACATCGCCGCCATTCTCCTTGTGCAGGCCGCCCGGTTCGTCAAGCGGTTCTATGTCCGGCGGTTCGCCAACAACATCAACCGGCGGATGAAGGGCGTCCTCTTCGCGAACCTCGTCCGGCAGAGCCGGAGCGAGCTGGAGCACGAGGGCGCGGGCGAGCTGATGACCAAGGCCATCTCCGACGTGGACGACTGCGCCGAGGGCATGCGGAAATTCACCACCGAGGTCTTTGACACCGGCGTGGCGCTGGTGGGCTACGCCGTCATGCTGTTCGTCTACGACTGGCGGTTGACCCTGCTGTGCCCGATCTTCCCGCCGGTATCCTACGTGTGCGCGGAGCTGATGAAAAAGCCGGTGCAGCGGGCCGGTTCGGCTTACAAAAAAGCCGCCGCCGGGCTGAGTGCCGCCACCCTCGACCGGGCGCGGAACGCCGTCACCTACCGGGTGTACGGCTGCGAGGAGACGCAGGAGAGCCGCTACGAGCGGGCGCTGGACAGCTACGAACGCTCCGCCGTCCGGGCCAACGTATGGCAGTCCGCCCTGCCGCCGCTGTACCTCGTGCTGTCCAACCTCAGCGTCATTTTCATCCTGTGGTTCGGCGGGAAAAACGTGCTGGGCGCGGGCTGGCGTGCGTGGGACATCGCCGCCTTCACCACGTTTCTCTCCTGCTTTACCAAGCTGTCCACCAAGTCCTCCAAGGCGGCGAAGCTCTTCAACGC
>CAKUKL010000344.1 GCA_934662925.1 uncultured Oscillospiraceae bacterium
GTGCCAGCCTCCAGCACCTCGTCGTCGATGACCAGATCCTCGCCGCAGTTGGGGCACTCGACCTCAAAGAAGTCGTCCTCATCCTCGTCGAAGTCCTCGTCATCGTCGTCCTCGTCGTCAAACACGACCTCTTCCACGTCGGACAGGTCGTCGGAAATGGCGTCGATCTCCTCGCTGAACTCGTCCAGCGTGGCGTCCACGTTGTCCAGCTGGTCGCCCACTTCCTTGAGCACGTCAAGGATCTCGGAGAGGATGCGGGCCTCCTTGCTGTCGGCCTTGTCCAGATCCATGCCGTCGAACATGCCCTGAATATAAGCCACTTTCTCGGTGATCGTCATGTTGATGATCCTCCTTTTATCAGCCCTTCACGCGGCTCATATACTCGCCGGTGCGGGTATCGATCTGGATCTTCTCGCCCTCTTCGATGAACAGGGGCACCTTGACCTCGGCGCCGGTCTCCAGCGTGGCGGGCTTCAGGGTGTTGGTGGCGGTGTTGCCGGCGAAGCCCGGATCGGTCTTGGTGACCTCGAGGTTCACGAAGTTGGGGGGCTCCACGCCAAACACGCTGCCCTTGTAGGAGCGGACGGTGCAGACCATGTTCTCCTTGACGAACTTGAAGTTGTCGTCCAGAACGTCCTTGCTGATGGGGACGAGCTCATAGCTCTCCGGGTCCATGAAGTAGTACAGATCGCCGTCGTTGTAGCTGTACTCCATGTCCTTGCGCTCCACGAACGCCTGCTCGAACTTGGCGGTGGGGTTGAAGGACTCCTCGCGGATGGCGCCGGTCATCACGTTCTTGTACTTGGTGCGCACGAATGCCGCGCCCTTGCCGGGCTTGACGTGCTGGAACTCGATGACCGTCATGACCTGACCGTTCATTTCGAAGGTCACGCCGTTGCGGAAATCACCTGCAGTAATGGTTGCCATTGGTATCTTCCTCCAATATCGAAAGTTTAGCCAAAAAATTTGTCAATGTATTATACCCTATAATCCCGCAAATTGCAAGGGGTTCTTACAGGATAATGAGCTCCTTGGGGGAATGGGTGATATCGATGCAGCCATCCTCGGTGAGCATGATGACGTCCTCGATGCGGACACCGAACTTTCCGGGCAGGTAAATGCCCGGCTCGGCGGACAGGCAGGCCCCGGCGGGGATGACCTTGTCCCACAGGGGGCTGAAACGGGGGTTCTCATGGATCTCGATGCCCAGAGAGTGGCCGAAGCCGTGGCCGAAGCACCCGCCGTAACCGGCGTCGGCAATGATTTTGGCGGCGATGTTGTGGATCTCCGCACCGGTGACGCCGCCGTGGGCGGCGGCAATGCCCGCCAGCTGGGCCTTGAGCACGGTGTCGTACACCAGCTTCATCTCGTCGGAGGGCTGGCCCACGGCCACGGTACGGGTCATGTCGGAGCAGTAGCCGCCGAAGACGCAGCCGAAGTCCATGGTGACGAACTGGCCCTTCTGGATCTGGGCCTGGCTGGGGATGGCGTGGGGCTTGGAGCCGTTGGCTCCGCAGGCCACGATGGGATCGAAGGAGTTGCGCTCCGCGCCCTTGCGGGCCATGAGGTAGGTGAGCTTGGCGGCGATCTCGCACTCGGCCACGCCGGGCTTGATGTCGTTGAGGATCTCGGTAAAGGCCTCGTCGGTGATGCGCTGGGCCTCCCGCATAACGGCCAGCTCCTCCTCGTCCTTCACCATGCGCAGCTGGTCCAGAATGTCGGAGGCGGGGATCAGCTCGGCGGTGACGTCCGCGCGCCAGAGATTGAACTCGGCCACGGACATGTAGTTCTCCTCAAAGCCCATGCGCTTGATGCCGGCCTTCTTCACGATGGCCTCCACCAGCTGGCGGTAGGTGACGCCGGTCTCGATCATGCCGATCTCCGCGCCGGTGACCAGCTGATTGGCGGCCTCGATATAGCGGGAATCGGTGTAGTACCACGTCTTGTCCGCGGTGACGACGGCCACGCCCTCGCCCCGGAACCCGGTGGCGTAGAACTCGCCGGGAGCGGAGGTGATCATCATGGCATCAAGGCCGTGGCCGGCCAGCTGACCGGCGATCTTTTCAAAATGGTTCATGAATAGGACTTCCTTTCTATTTTTACAATGTAGGATGGGTTTTATATTAGAAAACTTTTGCAGATTTCCCGCCTTCCGGCGGGGTCCTCTGCGAAAGCGCCGCGGTCCATCAGGTCAGGTACGATCT
>CAKUKL010000345.1 GCA_934662925.1 uncultured Oscillospiraceae bacterium
GTCGGACAGGGAGGCCATGATGCCGTTGCGGATCAGGCACTTGACCACCTCCGCGCCGGTCTTCTTCATGCGGGAGGCCAGCTCGCCTACGCCGATCTCGTCGGGGATCTTGACGGTGAGGGGGGTCTTCTTGGCGATCTCAAGCTGAAGGCGGCGCATCATCTCCGCTTCCTCCTGCTTGCGCTTGCTGCCGAAGTTCTGGCCGCGGTTCTTGCCGTTGCGGTTCTGGAACTTCTGCTTGCCGGTCTGCATCCGGTTGGCCTTGTCGGGGGCCAGATCCTCCAGCCGCTGGTCGTACTTCTCCAGATTCACCTGGCCGCCCTTGCGGGTGTCCACGACCTTCTTCTGGGGCACCCGGGACGCGGGCGCGGCCTGCTGCTGGGGCTTGGGAGCCTCCTTGCCGCCCTCGGCCTTTGCGGCGGGGGCGGACTTCTTCTCCTGCGGGGCCTGAGCCTGCGCGGGAGCCGCCTTCTTCTGGGGCTCCGCCGCCTTGGGGGCGGGAGCCTCCTTCTTCGGCTCAGGGTACACGTCGGCGTAGATGGACTCGATGGAGTCCACCTGATTCTTCTGGGTCAGATGCTCAAAGATCAGGTTCAGCTCCCGGTCGGTGAGCGTCTTGGTGGGAGAGACATTCTCCTTGGTATGCTCGGCCAGAATGCCGAGGATCGCTTTGGCTTGCACGCCAAAATCCTTTGCCACATCACGGGCGTTATATTTCGCAAGGCTCAAACAGGCCACCTCCTAATTTATACTGTCAATGCTTCAGGGTTTCGCTTCGCCGGACTGCTCCGGCTTTTTTCCGGCGGGCTTCCGGGACTTTTTCCGCTGCCGGATGCGGCCTGCCTTCTCCGTGAGACGCGCGGCGGTGTCGCCGTACCGCTCCGGATCTCCGGCAGCAAGGCCGGACAGGATCAGCGCCGCAAGGCCCGCGTCCGTCACCGCCAGCAGCGCGCAGCTGCCGCGGCCCAGCGCGAAGCCCAGCCGCCCCTTGTCGAAGGGCAGCGTCACCAGCGGCGCGTTGGCGCTCTCCGCCAGACGGGATGCCCGGCGGACGGTGTTGTCCGCCGCGTCGGCGGCCAGAAGGACCGCCCGGGCCTTCCGGCCCTTGCAGACCTCGGCCACCGGCTCCTCGCCCACGGCGAGGTTGCCGCCCCGGCGGGCAAGGCCGATGGTATTCAGCACACGCTCATCCGTCACCGCCGTCACCCGCTTTCATCTGCTGCTCCAGCGCGTCGTAGACCTCCTGCCCCACCTGCGCGGAAAAGGCGCGCTCCAGCGCCCGGCTCTTCCGCACCTTGGCAAGGCACTGGGGATCGGGGCACAGGTATGCGCCCCGCCCGGGCTTCTTCCCGCGGAAATCCAGCGAGATCTCCCCCTCCGGGGAGCGCACCACCCGGATCAGCTCGCCCTTCGGCTTCATCTCCCGGCAGCCAAGGCACTGGCGCATGGGTATTTTCTTCGGCATACAAATTCACCCCCGGTCACGGCGGCCGGAACAGCCGGCCCTGCAAGCAAACGTCTTACTCCTCGACCTCCACGGTCTCCTCGTCCGCGACGACGTTCTCCTCCGCCGCGGGCGTCTCCTCCTCGGGAGGCTCCGGCGCGCTCTCCGGCCGGATGTCGATCTTGAAGCCGGTGAGCCGGGCGGCCAGGCGGGCGTTTTGACCCTCCTTGCCGATGGCGAGGGACAGCTGGTCATCGGGAACGATGACCCGGCAGCTCTTGCCCGCCTCCAGCTCCTTCACGCTGACCACGTCGGCGGGGGCCAGCGCGGCGGCCACGTACTCGGCGGGATCGTCGGAATACTTGATGATGTCCACCTTCTCGCCCCGCAGCTCCTCAACGATGGCGTTCACCCGCTGGCCCCGGGGACCGACGCAGGCGCCGATGGGGTCAACGTTGGGGTCCTCGCTCCAGACGGCCAGCTTGGTGCGGCTGCCCGCCTCGCGGGCGATGGACATGATCTCCACGGTACCGTCGTAGATCTCGGGCACTTCCAGCTCGAACAGGCGCTTGACAAGGCCCGGATGGGTCCGGGACACCAGCACCTGCGGCCCGCGGGTGGAGCGGCGGACCTCCACCACGTACACGCGGATGCGGTCGCCCTCGTGGATCTCCTCGCCCTTGACCTGCTCGCCGGCGGACAGGAAGGTATCGGTAAACTCACCGCCGGAGCTGAGCCGGACGGACACGGAGC
>CAKUKL010000346.1 GCA_934662925.1 uncultured Oscillospiraceae bacterium
GGCCCATGGTGGACATCAGCGTGTACCATGATCTGGACGAGTTTTTCGCCCAAAACCCCGCGCCCGACCTGTGGCTCGCCACCACCAAGGCCCCCCGGGATTATACGCAGGCACAGTTCCGGGACGGCTGCTGGCTGTTCTTCGGCAAGGAGACGGCGGGGCTGCCGCTGGAGTTCCGGGAGCGGTATTATGACCGCTGCCTGCGCATCCCCATGCGGCCGGACGCCCGGAGCCTGAATCTGGCCAACTCCGTGGCCATCCTCACCTACGAGGCGTTAAAGCAGCAAGGCTTTCCCGGCCTGTCCGGGGAAGGCGAGATGCTTCACGCCGAGTAAGCCCGCATTTGGCGGGAAAAACTGAAAGAATCAAGCTTTGAAAGGAGCTTTTCCGCATGAACTACAATAAAAAAACCGTCCGCGACATCGACGTAAAGGGCAAGAAGGTGCTGTGCCGCTGCGACTTCAACGTGCCGCAGGACAAGGCCACCGGCGCCATCACCGACGACAAGCGCATCGCCGCCGCCCTGCCCACCCTGAACTACCTGCTGGATCAGGGCGCAGCGGTCATCGCCTGCTCCCATCTGGGCAAGCCCAAGGGGGAGTGGAAGGAATCCCTGACGCTGGCCCCTGTGGCCAAGCGGCTGAGCGAGCTGCTGGGCCGGGAGGTCATCTTTGCCCGCGACGTGGTGGGCGAGGACGCCTGCGCCAAGGCCGCCGCCCTCCAGCCCGGCCAGATCATGCTGCTGGAGAACCTGCGCTTCGAGCCGGGCGAGGAGAAGAACGACCCCGCCTTTGCCAAGAAGCTGGCCGATCTGGCGGAGGTGTACGTGTCCGATGCCTTCGGCACCGTCCACCGCGCCCACGCCTCCACCGCCGGTGTGGCGGCCTACCTGCCCGCCGTGTCCGGCCTGCTCATCGAGAAGGAGCTGGAGATCATGGGCGGCGCGCTGGCCAACCCCCGCCGCCCGCTGGTGGCCATTCTGGGCGGCGCGAAGGTGTCCTCTAAGATCGGCGTCATCAACAACCTGCTGGATATTGCCGATACTATCATCATCGGCGGCGGCATGGCCTATACCTTTATTAAAGCGCTGGGCGGCAGCGTGGGCACCTCTCTGCTGGAGGAGGACCGTCTGGACTACTGCCGGGAGATGATGGACAAGGCGAAGGCCAAGGGTGTGAAGTTCCTCCTGCCGGTGGACACTCTGTGCGCCGCCGAGTTCTCCGCCGACGCCAAGCCCGAGCTGGTGGACACCATGGCCATCCCCGGCGACCGCATGGGCATGGATATCGGCCCCAAGACCATCGCCCTGTTCTCCGACGCGGTGAAGGACGCGGGCACCGTCATCTGGAACGGCCCCATGGGCGTGTTTGAGTTCCCCGCCTTTGCTGTGGGCACCCGCGCCCTTGCCAAGGCGCTGGCCGACACCGACGCCATCACCATCGTGGGCGGCGGCGACTCTGCGGCCGCCGTGGCGCAGCTGGGCTACGCCGACAAGATGACCCACATCTCCACCGGCGGCGGCGCGTCGCTGGAATTCCTGGAGGGCAAGGAGCTTCCGGGTGTGGCGTGCCTGCTGGATAAGTAATTGACCTTCAAAATCGTTTTCATGGGAGCGTAACGCGGCTCCCACCTTCTGAACAAAGGAAAGGAGCTTCCCTATGAATCTGAAATACCGCAAGACCATCATCGCCGGAAACTGGAAGATGAACAAGACCCTCACCGAGACCCGGGCCTACGCCGAGGCCATCAAGCCCATGCTGGGCAAGCACAAGTGGTGCGAGGTGGTGCTGTGCGTCCCCGCCGTGAACATCCCCGGCGCGGTCCGGCTGTTCAAGGACACCCGGGTGGCCGTCGGCGGCGAGAACTGCCACTACGAGGCCTCCGGTGCGTACACCGGCGAGATCACCGCCGAGATGCTCAAGGACGTGGGCGCGAAGTACGTCATCATCGGCCACTCCGAGCGGCGGCAGTATTACAATGAGACGGACTTCACCGTCAACAAGAAGGTCAAGGCCGCGCTGGAGGCGGGCCTGCGGCCCATCATCTGCGTGGGCGAGAGTCTGGAGCAGCGGGAGCTGGGCGTCACCGAAGAGCACATCTCCTACCAGCTCAAGGCCGCCCTGTCCGGCCTCACCGCCAGTCAGGTCCGCCGCATCGTGGTGGCTTACGAGCCCATCTGGGCCATCGGCACCGGC
>CAKUKL010000347.1 GCA_934662925.1 uncultured Oscillospiraceae bacterium
GGCCCGGAAGGTGATGGTCATATGGTCAGGCACCTGATTTTTGTCGTTGAAGTCGATGATATACCGGCGCAGCTCGCCGTTTTCCTCCTGCTGGCCCTGAGTGACCACCGCAAAGGCCCGGCCGCCCACGTCGATGTCGTAGTTGAGCACGGTGTAGGGCTTCGTCTTGTCCTCGTTCTTCACGGAGACGAACAGGTTCACCTGCTGCTGATCCACGATGACGTATTCCGCCGTCATGGTGATGCCGTTTTTCGTCTGGCTCTGGCCGATGACCTGCACGTAGTCGTTTTCCACCGCCCGGCTCAGGCTCCCCGACCAGTCCACCGCCGCCGCCAGATCCCCCAGCACCGGGATGCCGGAGCAGGCCAGCGCGAAGGTGGGCACCGTGTTCACCAGCAGCACGAAGGCGGCGAACACCCCCGCAAGGCTCCCCAGCGGCAGGCCCCAGCGCCGCGCACGGCGGCTGCTCTTCGCCCGGGCCCGCGCCCGGGTCACGGTGTATTCCAGCTCCGCCGGGGTGTTGTCCAGCTCCCGGTCCAGCGCTTCAAATTCTTCCATCCGGTTCATGTCTCTGCCTCCTCTCCAAGCTCCAGCCGCAGCAGGGCCAGCGCCCGCCGCTGGCGGCCCGCCGCCGTCCCCTGGGGGATGCGCAGGATGTCCGCCGTCTCCGCGATGGTGTACCCGGAAAAATACCGCAGGGCCACCACCGCCCGCAGCTCCCGGGGCAGCCGCTCCACCGCCTCCCGGAGGGGCAGGGCGTCAAACTGCTCCGCCGCCGTCTCCGGAAGCTCCTCGGTAGCCAGCTCCCGCTTTCTCCGCCGCAGCTCGTTGTTGCACTCATTCATTAAAATTTTTGTCATCCACGTGGCGAAATACTCCGGCTTTTTGAGCTTTTTGCAGCTTAAAAACCCCTTGTATACCGCCTCGTCCACCGCGTCCAGCGCGGCGCTCTCTCCGCCGAGATACATCCGGGCGGTGCGGTACAGCCGTTTTTTGATCTCCTGCACCCGCTCCGCATATTCCTGTTCGTTCAGGGCGCCCGCCCCCTTTCTGAAAGGTCCTTTCACCCGTTAGACGGGGAGGGGGCCTGTTTTTATCACGCCATTGAAAAAATTTTTCCGTAAGGGTATAATGTTCCGGACCGATCTCATCATAACACACAGGAGGCCGCCAGTGGAACCCTTACATCAGCTTCCCATCCCGCTGCTGGAATGGTATCGGGACAACGCCCGCCGCCTGCCGTGGCGGGACGAGCCCACCGCCTATCACGTCTGGGTGTCCGAGGTCATGCTCCAGCAGACCCGGGTGGCGGCGGTGCTGGACTATTACCGCCGATTCATGGCGGAGGTGCCCGACGTGGAAACGCTGGCCGCCCTGCCGGAGGAGCGGCTCATGAAGCTGTGGCAGGGACTGGGGTACTACTCCCGGGCCCGGAATTTGCAGGCCGCCGCCCGGCAGATCATGGACGGGCACGGCGGCGTGTTCCCGTCCGACTACAAGAGCATCCGCGCCCTCAAGGGCGTAGGCGACTACACCGCCGGGGCCATCTGCTCCATCGCCTTCGGCCTGCCGGAGCCGGCGGTGGACGGCAACGTCCTCCGGGTGGTGGCCCGGATCACCGGGGACGGCGGCGACATCACCTCCCCCGCCATGAAAAAGCGGGTGACGGAGGCGCTGCGGGCCATCATCCCCCTGAACGCCCCCGGGGCCTTTACCCAGGCCATGATGGAGCTGGGGGCCACGGTGTGCCTGCCCAACGGCGCGCCGCTGTGCCAACGCTGCCCCGCCACCCCCTTCTGCGCAGCTCTCCGGGACGGCCGCATCGCCGAGCTGCCCGTCAAGGCCCCGAAAAAGCCCCGCCGCGTCGAGGAGCGGACGGTGTGGTTCCTGTTCCACGACAGCGCCGTCGCCCTCCGCCGCCGCCCGGCAAAGGGCCTGCTGGCCGGGCTGTGGGAGTTCCCCAACGAGCTGACGCCGGAGCTGCCCGGGGCATGGGGCGTCGTCCCCCTGTCCGACGAGTACGGCGGGCAGGCAAAGCACATCTTCACCCACATCGAGTGGCGCATGACCGCCCGGATCGTCCACACCGCCGGGCCGGAGCTTCCGGAGGGCTGGGTGTGGGCGGACGCGGACGACCTGCGGCATACCTACGCCGTCCCCAACGCC
>CAKUKL010000348.1 GCA_934662925.1 uncultured Oscillospiraceae bacterium
ACCAGTTGGTCTATGACTACGAACTCTACCAGATCTCGATCCATTTTCCCGCGTTCCAGCATCTTTCATCACCCTTGCCCATTCTACCATATCTATCAGAAAAGCCCAGCTCCAGCCGGACTTTTTCGACAGACTGAAATCCCTCGGAATTCTCCGAGGGATTTTTTGCCAAATGATGCTCACAATCCCCAGACGGAGACGGCATAGGTGCCGTAAACGTCCTCAAAAAGCAGGCTACACAGCGGATCGTGGGCCGGCTGAAGCTGGAAGAAGGTCTCCCGTGTCAGCTCTACGGGCTTTTCCACCTGAGCGAATACGCCGTTTTGGTAGTTCCGCACGAAATGGATGGCAATGAGACGGTTCAGTTCCTTCAGGGCGGAGCGGACCAGCTCGTCCTCCACGTCCAGCTGGGCGCTGAACAGGTTGTTCATGGCCCAGACCGCCGCGGCCGCGTCCACCGCGGTCATAATGCGGAATTTCCGGCCCTGAGGCGTTTTGCAGTCCACCAGCGTGTAGCTCTTGTCCCCCTCGGGCAGCGCGCCGAAGTCCGGCGTCTCAAGGCTCAGGTCAACGGACTGGCCGAACAGCTCGTTCACCACGGAGATCATGGTCTTGCTCATGGCCTGCGCGGCGTCGTTGGCGGTGTCGCACTGGGGGTCCTCCTTGCCGATGAAGCGATCCACGCTCTCCGTGTGGTAAATGAGCGTGGGGAGCAGGGTACCCACCAGATGCTTGATGGACTGGGGGGAGTAGTCGCTGGCCTCCATCTCCTCCTTCATGCTGGCCACCATCTGTACGATGGCCTCATGCTGCTCCTTGTGGCGCTCGTAGTGAGCGTAGTGGATCTCCCGCATATAGGCCTCCTCGTCGGAGAAGTGGCGGGTCACATGGTCCCCCAAAAAGCGAACCAGTTCCTTGCAGATACGCTTGTTGCGCTCGAAATCCTCCTCCAACAGGATGGTTTTCAGGCGGGAGATGGCGGAAAAGAGTGCCCGGTGCTGAGCGTCCAGCCGATCAACACCGATCAGGTACTTTTCTTTCGTGGACATGGGTGTAAGTCAACTTCCTTTCCCGGCGGACAGCGTCCGCACACGAACTTTTTATCAGATGGAGTATACCATACCGGGGGTGAAGAAGCAAGCGGTCCCGCTGCCCTTAGCGGAATCTGGAGCGGTAGAGGAAAGTGACGATCTGCGCTCTGGTGCAGGGGGCGTCTGGGGAGAAGGTGGTGGGGCTGGTACCGTTGGTGATGCCCCGGGAGGTGGCCCAGCGGATGGCGGGGGCGCAGTAGGCGTTGGGGCTGACATCGGTAAAGGACACGCCGTAGCTGGCGTCCACAGACCCGGCGAAGCGGTGGAGGTAGGTCATAGCCTGCCCGCGGGTAACGGTTTTATTGGGGGAGAAGGTGGTGGGATCGGTGCCGTTGGTGATGCCCCGCTGATAGGCCCAGAGCACAGCGTCATAGCAGTAGCTCCCCACGAACACATCGCCGAAAGGATTTTTGCCGTAGGGCGTGGGACTGCCCGCCACCCGCCACAGATAGGTGACGATCTGGCCGCGGGTGCAGGGCTCGTTCACACCGAAGCGCATTTCATTCACGCCCTCGGCGATGCCGTTGTAATAGGCCCAGCTCACGGCGTCGAAGAAATAGTCCGTGGGCCGCGCGTCGTTAAAGGGGAACACGCTGTCAGGGTCCTTGACGCTGACGCCGGAGCCTACGGTGATCTCCACCGTGCCGTTGTAGACGCTGCCCGCCGAGCTGCGTCCCGTGTAGCTGAGGGTGACGAGCCCGGAGAACCCGGCGGCGGGGACGAAGGTCACATCGTCGATCAGGCGGCCCGTTCCGCCGCGGTAGCAGTTGACGGAGGAACCCAATTCGGAGCCGGTGTCCTTGGCGGCGTTGTACTGGCTGTACAGGGTCCCCCGGCGGGCGGCGGGCAGGTCAAAGCGGACATAGTTCAGCCGCTCGCCGGTGATGGCGAAGCAGGCGTCGTTGAAATCGTCCCCGTTGAAGCGGACGTAGCCGTTCTGAGGGATGGTATAGCGCACAACGTCCGTGCCGTAGGTGCTGCCCACGGTGATCCGCACCGTGCCGGTGAAGCGTCCGCCGTCCCGGTCATAGCCGGTGTAGGGGATGGACACGGTGCCGGTAAAGCCC
>CAKUKL010000349.1 GCA_934662925.1 uncultured Oscillospiraceae bacterium
AGCGGGGCGTGGGCGAAGGCGTGCGTACCTGCGGCCTGCCCCGGGAGGAGCTGTTCGTGGCCAGCAAGGTGGCGGCAGAACTGAAAACCTACGAAGCCGCCGCCCGCTCCATTGACGAAACTCTGGAGAAAATGGGACTGGACTATCTGGACCAGATGATCATTCACTCTCCCCAGCCCTGGGCGGAATTTCGGGTGGAAAAGCGGTACTTTGAGGAAAATAAGGCCGTCTGGCGGGCCCTGGAGGATGCCCAGGCGGCGGGCAAGGTCAAGGTCATCGGCGTGTCCAACTTCCTGCGGGACGATCTGGAAAGCCTGCTGTCCGACTGCCGGGTAAAACCCATGGTCAACCAGATCCTGCTGCACATCAGCAACACAGACCTGGACCTGGTGGACTTCTGCAAGTCCCAGAACATCCAGGTGGAGGCCTACTCCCCCATCGCCCACGGCGAGGCCCTGAAAAATCCCGCCATTGCCCGGATGGCGGAGAAATACGGCGTGTCCGCCGCCCAGCTGTGCATCCGCTACGTCATCCAGCTGGGCGCGGTGGTCCTGCCCAAGACCGCCGACCCCGGCGTAGTCCTCTACGCCGCCCTGTCGCTCCTGTCTCTGACCGGCCTGACCTGCACCGGCAGGAAGAAGTTCTGAGCACACAAAAAATGAGCACCCGGAGGGGTGCTCATTTTTTTATGCCTGAAACCAGCTCCACGGCGCCGTGCGCGGCGGCGCCAGCTCAAACGCCATGGCCTTTCCCGTCTCCGGGTGCCGGAACGCCACGCCTGCCGACCACAGCGCGATGGGTGTGTCCGCCTCCGCCGCGTCTCCGTACCGCCGGTCGCCCACCAGCGGCATCCCCCGTGACGCGAACTGTACCCGGATCTGGTGCGTTCGCCCCGTCAGCAGCCGGACCCGCACCAGCGCGCATCCCGCCCGCCGGTCCAGCACCCGGTACCGCAGCCGCGCCTCCCGCACGTCCTTTCCCGGCCCCTCGGCCACATAGGTCATCCGCCGCGTCTTGTCCCGGCCCAGCAGGTCCGTCAGCTCTCCCTCGTCCGCCTCCGGCATTCCCCGCACCACCGCCAGGTACGTTTTCTCGAATTCCCCCTCCCGTATCTGCCGTGACAGTTCCCCGGCGGCGTAGGCGCTCCGTGCGAACACCATCAGCCCCGCCACCGGCGCGTCCAGCCGGTGCACCGTCCGTATGCACGCGGTGTGCAGCGTCTGCCGCAGCAGCTCGGGCATTCCGCCCGGTTGATCCACCGACACCACCCCCGCCGGCTTTACCGCCACCACGATCCGCTTATCCTCATACACGATATCCATGCTGCGCCCCTTCCGTACCTGTTTTTGCCGTGCCTGACACATAGATTACATGTCCCTATAACATCCTCTGCACTAAGGTATCATAAGCGTACAAGAAAAGTAAAGTAAAAGTAACACAAAAAGCAAGAAAAAATACTTGACAAGACAGGTCTAATACGTTAGATTAAAAACAGGTCTACTACATTCGACCAAGGAGGAAAACCCTGTGGAAACACCGAAAATTTTTGACAGCGAACTGCGCTTCTGCGAGATACTCTGGTCCCATGAGCCTATAAAGAGCAGTGAGCTGGTCCGCCTGTGCGCCGAGGAGCTGGGCTGGAAAAAATCCACCACCTACACCGTGATCAAGCGCCTGACCGAGCGCGGCGTGGTGTACACGGAGAACGCCGTGGTCACGTCGCGCGTCGCGCGCGAGGACGTGCAGCGCGCCGAGAGCCGTGCCTTCGTGGCCCACAACTTTCACGGCAGCTTGCCGGCATTTCTGACGGCTTTTATGGGAAATTCAAAACTTTCCAAAGAGGATGCCGATGTGCTCCACGCCATGATCGACCGCTTCGAGCAGGAGAATTCCGGACGTAACTGAACCGCGCTGCGGCATACGATGTCATGCCCTGCGCCATAAAGGAGAAGAAAAAATGGATAGTTTGTTTACCTCCGTGCTGGAAATTTCCTGGCAGGCGGGCCTCATCGCGCTGGCGGTGATGGCGGTGCGGCCGCTGCTGCGCCGTGCGCCCCGCCGCGCCGTGTGTATGCTGTGGCTGCTGGTAGCCCTGCGGCTGCTGCTTCCAGCCCGATTGACAGTAGAGAGCCCCGTCAGTCTCCAGCAGCCCGAAAG